>JBIIVF010000014.1:0-28180 GCA_044339595.1 Bacteroidia bacterium | reverse complement strand
GAGCAATACCGGATAAACAATTCCTTTTCGACTAATAAATTCATCAATAATATTTTTCGAAGTATCGAACTGATTGACACCATATATTCTAAGGCCTTCAGAGTAGTAGGTGCTGTATAGTTTATTCATGAATGGAATAGCTTTAATACAAGGAGCGCAACCCATATACCAAAAGTCTAAAATTATTAATTTGGCTGTTGAATCAAAGATATTAAAAACTGAATCAGTTAGGTTAGCTACAGAATCAACAGTTGGATATTTCTGAGAAAATTGCGATGTAGGTCGAAATGCTGATGAATTTGTATTTACACATTTATATGATCTAAATTGATTAATAAAGTATTCAACAATACTATCAATTTGAGTAACTTCAATCTCATTTTCCGGCTTAAGGTATTTGATTTCTAATACACTCGAGTCGCCAGGGGTTTTAAAATTTGTATATGTATATTTTGTAATAAATGAATCGACAAATTCGCTCGTGATTGAAAACCTGCTCGGGAGGGTTGAGGCGTCGTTCCGTGTAACATCTATTTTAATGTAAAGTGAATCGTCAATCTTATAAATATTCAAATTTCCCTTTTCAATATTCTTTTGATAAAGATCTATAGGCGAAATATGTGGCAAGCTACGCTTGTGTTGATAAATGGGATAGACATCAGCATTACTAATTGTGTCTATGTACTTCTTGCGAGTTTTGTGTATGTAATGTTCTAGTATGTTGTTGGCATACACAATTGTTTCTAATGAATCGGTTAAGACAAAACTTTTGATGGATTTTGCCTCAGAACTAGAGCAATACCATAACTTAAAGTATCGATGAATTGAAACTTCATGGTATAAAGGATGATAAGTGTGATAATATTCTACGTAACCGTTCTGCCTGAAAATAACTGAATTGATGCTAAAATCTTGAGCATTAGTAATGGTAAAAGTACATGAAAAAATGAAATAAAAAACAAAAAACGAAATTGATTTAATAATACGTAGTACCATTCAACTTGATTGAAACTGCTTTTATTAGGATACCTCCTCCGGAATTTGTGATCGTGGGTCCTTCATCCTCTTCACAACAATGATCACAACTTTCATTCGTACAACCTGCCCCACCGGAAGATAAGGGAACTACTTTACAAGCCCCGGTGCCCGTGCAATTGCAAATAACTGGACCGGTACTACCGGCACCGGGTGGCAATTTTTGAGGTCCCAAGCTTGGGTTAAAATGAACATACCAATATGTCCCATTATTAGGCCAACTTACATATTAGCTCGAATCAATAGAACCATCAATTGTATAAAGGGCAACTAAATCAGACGTTATAGGGGTTACGGCAACGTTGGAAATAATTGCAGTGTCTGATCCATGATTCGAAATGGTCATTTCATACGAATCAGCATAACCACAAACTTTGGATCTTTTTACGATGGATTGAGAAAATGATGAATTTACTCCCAAAAGAGATGATAAAATCAGTAATAATAATTTGTTCTTCACAATTTGTTCGTGAGTTGTTCCTTCAATATTTTCTTAAGACAGTGTCGTTTTCACTAAACAATTTATTCGAAGATATAGAAATAAATTTCGAATTATCCAAAAAGAATTGTCATGTTATTTTTGGCAGATGTATGTTCCTCCATCTTCCATTTACCCCACTAATCGCAATTTTACCATCTGAAGACTCTTTAAACCCCTTCAAACATTTCTTTCCACCTTCTTGTTAGTCTGTTATGAACTGGATAAAAAACATCTTTAAGCCTGCCGATCCTGCTGAACAGAAAAGAAAACAATATGCTCTGCTGATAGAAAAAGCATATCAGTTATCTCACACCAACAGAAAAGAGTCAGACAAACTCACTGCCGAAGCCGATGCGCTGATGAAGGAGATTGAGGAAAGTCAGAAGTAATGGGTTTATTCTCAATCTGTAAATAGTGTTTATTATTCAATCAATAAGTTGATTTCCACCTATCGTTGGACCACTTAGGTATTCTTACTAAAACCGTATTCGATTTTGTTTTCAATGGTACCATTTTTATTTAACGATGGAAGCTGAATATCAGACATCAGCGTCTTCGTACGAAAGGATTAAGAAACCTAATTAAAATACTCAGATTATTCATATCAAGAACCTTCAGTCAGAACAAATCTAAAAATTCGTAACTTCGAAAATTATCAGTCAACTATCTAAGTGAAACAAAGAATTTACATAGACACATCCGTTTTCGGGGGGCATTTTGACGAAGAATTTAAAGAGCACACAATTCCATTATTTGACAGAATTAGGAAAGGAGAGTTCATTATTCTTTACTCTACAGTTACACAGGAAGAACTTGAAAATGCTCCGGAAAATGTAATAGAACTTGTAAAAGGCTTAAAAGCAGACTTAACTGAATTCATTGAAATAACCGAAGAAGCGGTTACCCTGGCAACTGAATACATAACTGAAAAAGTAGTCGGACGAACAAGTTATGCCGACTGTTTGCATATTGCATTAGCAACCATAAATCGTGCAGACTTTTTAGTGAGTTGGAACTTTAAACATATTGTAAACATTGAAAGAATAAGGGGTTACAACGCTATCAACATAAAAAACGGTTTCAAACAACTAGAAATTCGTTCACCAAGAGAATTTGAAAAATATGAAGACGATTGAAAAAACTTTTGACGCTGTAAAATTTATGCGTCAGCAGAGAGACAAATTGAGCGAGAAGTTATCTAAGATGACAAAGGAAGAAATCTTGGAATACTTCAAGAAACGCAAAACACAGTCGACTATAAAGCCCGTTGCATAATAATACCTCCCCAAAAGGCGGGCATTTTTCTCTGCAAGCCTGTTTTGTAGAAACAGTTAGTTTTTAGTTTCGTGCTTCGAATGAACATTTAATGTAATTGCGCCCTTCTTTAAAGGCAAAACGATATGAAAATGTCACTACGCTGAAACCTAATCAGTCATGTCGCACTGATTCTTGGCGAAATGTTGATTTCAGAGACACTAAAGACGCATGTTTCAGTGAAGATTCAGTGTAACCTCCAATTAGAATCGTGAAAAATGCCTACCAGTCATCCTCATCCACGTGGATGGGCTCTTTGCAGGTTTCATATAGTTTGGTGATCATGGTGTTGATCTGCTTGTCGGCAGCCAACAAAATCTGATCGCCTTGCTTTACGCTTTCTTTTTGATTTTTGTAGAATTCAAAATAAGTTTTGCGTTCTGTTTTGGTCCCCACGATCGGAGCCTCCACATGCACAAGATTGTTGATTTTATAACGATAACGCCCTTCTTTCACCCTGATTTCCATCTCAAATTGCACTTCACCGGAAGGCACTTTGTTGAATTCATTGGTTTGCACCAGCAATGGGAAACGTCCTTGAACCACCATTCTGTACCCTTCACCCTCTTTATTCACACCGCTGATTTTGGTAAAATCTTTGGCTTCTTTCTTGCCAAACTCATTTTCAAGCCAACGTTGGGCTCTTTTGTAGATAGAGTCAGAAAATATTTCTACCCCATCCTGATCCAATACTTCCACCACACTAATGTAAGTGATGAGGCCGGAAATGGTATCAAAAGGAGGTACGAATCTGTCATATGGTCTGCGTTGAAACTTGGGTCTCAGGGAAGTTTCACCACGGTCGTCATCAGATCGGCTGCTTCCCGAACCGTAATCACTTCCGCCGTAAGATTCGCTGTCTCCTGAATAGGTAGAATCAGAAGGAGTTTCCGTATTGTATTCTTCTTCCGTTTGGGCAGAAGCGGTAACAATGGATATAGCAAAAATGGCGAGTATTGGTAGGAATACCCGAAAAAACTCTCTCATAGGCTGTGCTTTCAAATAGTCTTTTTTTGGAAAGACGGGCAAATATATCCTTTTAATTATCATATCCTAATCATTCGGTAAGTATCGGAATGAACGAAAAATGAACATCCATATTGCGGTAGTAGTATATTTGAGACAAAATTCCCGACGAACATTGCTTAAACTACACACGATCAACATTTTGTTTTGTATTATTTTGGTTCTTTCGGCCTGTAAACCCGGACCTGAAAAGCAAAACGACAATATTCATGCCACAGCAAACACAAAAGATGTGCACTCTTATGCCAATCCGGATGAAATTACGGTAAAACACTCCCACCTCGATCTGCTGATTGACTTTGAACGCCGGATTTTGAAGGGAAGTGTAAGGCATGATTTGACCCGCAAGAACAGCCATAACTCAAAGCTTTTGCTCGATTGCCGGCAATTGAAAATTGACAGCATTCTCGATGATCATGGCTCAAGATTGACTTTTAAAATTGGGGAGGAAAAAGAATATTTTGGCAGTCCACTCACCATTGACCTGAAATCATCCTCCAATGCGGTGATCATTTTTTATGAAACATCGCCTAAATCTGAAGCCTTGCAATGGCTTACACCGGAGCAGACCCATGATAAAAAACATCCATTTCTGTTTAGTCAGAGTCAGTCTATTTTGGCAAGGACCTGGATTCCATGTCAGGATAGTCCCGGCAACAAGTTCACGTATTCCGCCAAGGTGACCATCGACCGCGATTTGATGGTGTTGATGAGTGCCATCAATGATACAGCATTGCATCGCAACCGTACGTATTATTTCAAGCAACCCAAGCCTGTTTCGACTTATCTGATGGCCATTGCCGCAGGTAATCTGGAATTCAGAAATACCGGTCGAAATTCAGGGGTGTATGCCGAACCCGGTCAGATCAAAGCCGCGGCATGGGAATTTGAGTCGATGCAAGCGATGATCGACAGTGCAGAAGATCTTTACGGTCCTTACCGATGGGGACGATATGACGTTTTGGTGTTGCCACCCAGTTTCCCATTTGGTGGGATGGAGAATCCCTGTTTGACCTTTGCCACCCCTACCATCATTGCGGGAGATCGCTCTTTGGTCAGTTTGATTGCCCATGAATTGGCCCATAGCTGGAGTGGCAACCTGGTGACCAACCAAACCTGGAACGACTTCTGGCTCAACGAAGGGTTTACCGTTTATTTCGAGCAACGCATCATGGAAAAGATCTATGGAAGTGGCTATGAAGGCATGTTAACTGTTTTGGGTTTGGGAGAATTGAAGTTAACTTTAGCAGACTTTGAGGACGAGAACCAACCTGAAGAAACGCACTTGTACCTGAACCTCGAAGGCCGAAATCCGGATGATGGATTGACGGACGTTGCCTATGAAAAGGGTCGTTTCTTTTTGCGACATATTGAACAAAGTGTCGGGCGCATGAAATTTGATGCATTCTTAAAGGCGTATTTCAACGAGCATGCTTTTAAACCCATGAATACCACCCTGTTTCTTGAATATTTAGATCAGCATTTGATCAAAGGAGATCAGGTGTTGGCCGAGAAAATCAATGCCAAAGCGTGGATTTATGGTCCCGGCATTCCGCAAAGTGCCACCTTACCTATTTCAGAGGAGCTCAACAAAGCTGCAGACCAAGCGGTGCGTTTCCAAAAAGGCACACCGGCGAAGGAGTTGAATACCCGGGGTTGGACCACCCATCATTGGCTTCATTTTCTCAGAAACTTAAAGCCTGAGATGGAGGTGGTTCGTTTGAAGGATTTAGATGCGGCTTTCGGCTTTACCCGGTCCGGGAACAGTGAGATTTTGTGCGATTGGTTTAAACATACCATCAGCAGTCATTATACCCCTGCCCAAGGCGCATTGGAACAATTTCTCCTTCGTGTTGGTCGAAGAAAGTTCTTGACGCCTTTGTACGCAAGATTGAGTAAGAATCCCGAGGATTTGAAATGGGCAAGGGCGGTTTTCGAAAAGGCCCGACCGGGGTATCATTCCGTTACGGTGAATACCATTGAGGAAATGTTGTATTAAAAAGGGTTTTGAAGTTTGTGCCATTGGTCGTCTTTGTGCTGTTACAAGTGATTCTTGTAGAGATCAGGTTAAATGAGCATGAGATGGATTATAAAATGGGCATCCGGATTTTAGTGAACACTTTTTAATGATCATCCGCGTGTTTAACAATTATCTGCTACGACATTTAATTTAAATGATTGACTATGTTGAACAATAGGGTTTTCAGGGCTTTGCCCAAACATCAGTCCACAATGAACAAAATCACGTTAACCCCACTTCATTTTTTTTCTTGATAAAAAAAACGAAGCAAAAAAAATCAAGGCTCAATTTCTCTTTTCTATCCGCTATGGCCATTTCGGCGATTTCCACGATGGGAGCCACTTCCTATATTTATTTGGGTTACCTATGTTCCGAAGTGAGTCGATATGAAGAAAGGAAACCGGAGTTCAATTGGCGTTCGCCCATCGCTTTCTTATCTGCTCAATGGGATGATTGGTTTTCACGCCTTCATAACCAAGCGGATCACGAAAAGACAAATAAGGCCATTTCCCACCCGCAGGCCCGATACTGCAATGATTCATGTGTGCACTTTATTATGATACTTGTTTTTGGAGCTTCCCTATGAAAATTATAGTTTAAATTCCGTAACCCGAATTAGGTAATTTAACGGATAGTCATTTAATCTTTTAATTGTTTTTCTTTCAAAAAGATTCGCTAAGCCCGGTTTTGAGCGATGTCCTCAACCTTACCAATGGATTCTTTTGCCTGTGTTGATGGTGGTTGTGATAGATCTTTTGCTATGTGCACATCCGTGGGAGGTAATCTTGCTCAACGCCGGTTTATTCAGTCTGCCGGGATTGTTGCTTGTGGGGTTGTATCAATGGAGAGAGCGGAAAAGGGTGATGTGATTGATGCTAATCAGTTCAAAAGTCCCTAAAATCCTTTAGGTTTGTTACCCATGGATTTATTCAACGCATTCAATGTTCTTCCTGAGGTGAACCGATTGAAATCGGACGGGTCTGTTTGGATTGTGGCTGTAAGCGGAGGCATCGATTCGATGGTGTTGCTCCATTTATTGGTGAAGAGCGGATTTAAGGTAGAAGCAGCCCATATGAATTTCAGACTGAGGGGCAAGGAAAGTGAAGAGGATGCGGTTTTTGTTCAAAAACAGGCAGCCGCATTGGGCGTGAAATGTCATGTGCATCTTGCTGAAACACAGGCGTATGCTGCCGAACGAAAAATCAGCACTCAAATGGCAGCCCGTGAATTGCGTTATGCCTATTTCGATGAACTTTTAAAGGCGGGGGCTTATGCCGGATTGGCTACGGCACATCATGCCACAGACAATGCAGAGACCATGTTGATTAACCTGTTGAGGGGTGCGGGTTTGGAAGGGTTGAGTGGAATTCCTTCATCTGTCCACCAGATTTGGAGGCCCTTGATTCATTTTACCCGGGATGAAATAGAGGAATATGCCCAAGAGCAAAAAATTCTGTTCCGCGAAGACAGCAGCAATTTTTCAGATAAATATATCCGGAATAAAATCCGACACCATGTATTGCCCATCTTCAAAGAGATCAATCCAACGTTCGAACAACGATTTCTAAATAGCGCTCACATACTTAGAGATGCCGCTTTGGTATTGAATGCACAGGCGGAGGAAATGATGAAGGGTTGTGTAGATCCTGATGCTACGCTTGGCATACGCCTGGAAATCAGTAAGTTAAAATCTTTTCCACAGTACGAGGTGATTTTGTACTATTTGCTGAACAGGTATGCGGTGAATGCTGCGATGAATAAAGACATTCTTCAATCTTTGGAGAATCCTCCCGGGGCCGTTTTTTTAACACGCACCCATAAAATCGTTCGCGATCGGGAGCATTTGGTGATCATTCCGTTGGATCAGGTCGATCAGGGGTTTGAGTTCGAGCTGAGTGGTCCGGGACAATTTGAAACGGGTGTGGGGTTATTTAGGGTAGAGAAACTGGCGAGGGAGCAAGTTCGGATGACGGATTCAAAATCGATCGCCTTGTTGGATGCAGATCACTGTTCATTTCCGATTCAGGTGAGAAGCTGGAACATCGGCGATACCTTCAGTCCGTTGGGAATGACAGGCACGAAATTGCTCAGCGATTTTTTTACCGATGAGAAGGTGGATGCCACCCTTCGAAACAAAATTCCGGTATTGATTAGTGATGGAAACATAATTTGGGTGGCCGGAATGCGCATCTCACATCTTCATAAGATCTCCGGGAAAACGCAAACCGTTTTTCGGATTACCTGGACTCCGCAGGCAGTTTAATGAATTTCTGAATCCCTAAGGGGTTTCCTTCGACGGATAATTGAAGGTAATACAAGCCATCTTTGAGGCTTGAAATATCCATGTTCACGGCTTTGGATGCGGAGGCCGGAAGTTGAATTTCCAGCAGGCATTTCCCTGAAATATCAAATATTTTAACCAAAGGTGGTTGAAGGGCATGTTGATTAAAATGGAGGTTTAACGATTGATCGGCAGGACTTTGAACCCTAAAAATGTGGTTCTCACCCGGATTTTTCATGCCCAAAACCCATTTTCGCACTTTCATATCCATCGAAACCGGCAAATGGTCACTCATATCATACAAGGCGGTTACCACCTCGGCCGGTACGCTGCTGTTGGCCGGTGAATTGATGGTAGAATTGAATCGGCTTCCGTCCTGTCCGAGGGCTTTGTAGCTGTTTTTGATGTATCCGAGGTGAAGCGCATTATCCATGATTTCTTTGTTGGCGAGGATAAAATCGAAACGATCGTCCAGTCCACTGCTGCTGAAACATCCTCCATTGGTGGAAGAAGTGCGGGTGCTTTGGGTGTGTAATCCCGCGAAGTTAGCATTGTTATTCCAGGTTCCGGAAGCATCTGCAGGGTCAAAAAAGCGGATATCGGCTACACTATGGTTAATCAGGTTTTGATAACTGGTTTCCGTGCTGCTTTGAATGTTAAAATCACCGCTGATGATCCAATTTTCGGGTTTGGTTTTTGTTTTCTGAATGTAGGCCATCAAGGCTTCCGTCATGCGGGCTCTTTCATCCTTATCAGCCTGGGTATCTCCTGCTTTGAGGTGGGCCACAGCAACATGAAAAAAGACCGTATCTCCGGCAGCCAAACCAATGGGGTCTTTGTAATACAGCGAATAAACATCGATTACCCTGACCAGCAATTGTCCGCTGAGGGCTTTGTCGATGAGGGTCTGTTTTTGCAGAACCAATCGGTTGCGATTGTAAAACAACATATTAACCAGACTGCTGCTGGCGTTGTTGGAGTAATTGGCAAAATCGTAATCCATCCCGGTCACAACAAATGCATTGCTCAACAATCGGTTGGCATTGATCGGATTGGCCCCTATTTCATTGAGGGTTACCAGGTCAGGTTTAGCGTGATTCAGGATGGTTTTGAGGGCCGCGTCTTTGGTGGCAGGCGGATTGGTAGTGCCATCACATTGAGGGGTTGTATTGCGGTAATTAAGCAGGTTGTAGTGCATCATTCGGATGATGTCGAAATTGTCCTGCGATTTCACCGAGAAGGTCATCAACAGCCCTATAAGAAAGAAAATGGTTCCCTTTACATTCATACCGGGCAAAGATAGGTAAACTCAAAGTTCGTTTGTTTCCCGAATGTGATGAATGAAGTGATCGATGTGAAATTCGAGAATTTGAAACACTTCATCAAAGGCATGGTCATCGCTGTAATATGGATCCGGCACATTTAAATCATCTGTTTTAGGGCCAAAAGCCCGAAGGAGTTCAATCTGAGCGGTAGGTTGATGGTGAAGTTTCAGAATATCGGCCAGATTGCTTTTATCCATCGCAAGGACATAGTCGAAGTGAAGAAGGTCCGTCCCCTTAATTTGCCTCGCACGATGGGTTAATTCGATTTGGTTTTTAATGGCCGTTTTGCGCATCCGAATATCTGCCAGTTCTCCGGAATGGTAGTTCGATGTGCCGGCACTATCGGCACTAATTTGCACGGACAATCCTTCCTCCTCTATCCTCTTTTGAAAAATACCTTCTGCCATCGGTGAGCGACAGATATTTCCCAAACACACAAACAATACTTTTATGGCCATTTTGCTTCCGAATTTAATTACTTTGTAAAACTAATCACTATGGACATTATTTGGATCATTGTTGGCGCTTTGTTGCTGTTAATCGGATTGGCCGGCAGTATTTTGCCCGCCTTGCCGGGCCCGCCGGTAGCGTTGGTTGGACTTGGTTTACTAAAGTTTCACAGCACCGCCGCGCCGGAAGTGACGTGGACTTTGCTCATTTGGTTGGGCGTTTTTGTTGGATTGGTTACCGTACTCGACTATTATCTGCCCATTTGGGGAACCAAAAAATTTGGGGGCACCGCATGGGGGCAATGGGGAAGCACCATCGGGCTGTTATTAGGAATATTTGTGCCTGTGTTGGGGCCGGTAACTTTTATTCTGGGTCCTTTTTTTGGAGCGGTGATTGGTGAATTGATGGGAGGTCAGGATATGAACAAAGCCTTGAAATCCGGATGGGGTTCCTTTATCGGATTTTTAGGGGGTACCCTTGCCAAAATTTTATTGTGTGCCGTGATGATCTTTTTCTTCATTAAAGTGTTGATTTAAAGATGCCATTTGAACTCACTTCCGATTATGTGCCCACCGGTGATCAACCAGAAGCCATCAAACAACTGGTTTCCGGCCTGAATATGGGCTTGAGAGCCCAAACTCTGCTGGGGGTGACCGGTTCCGGAAAGACCTTTACCATGGCCAATGTGATACAACAGGTTCAAAAGCCCACTTTGGTATTGAGTCATAATAAAACCCTGGTGGCGCAGCTGTATGGCGAATTCCGACAGTTTTTTCCCAATAATGCCGTAGAATATTTTGTCAGTTACTACGATTATTATCAGCCGGAAGCCTTTATCCCTACGAGCAATACCTACATAGAAAAGGATCTGAACATCAATGAAGAGATTGAGAAATTCAGGTTGCGAACCACGAGTGCCTTGCTTTCCGGCAGGCGCGATGTGATTGTGGTGGCGTCGGTTTCCTGCATTTATGGTGCCGGAAATCCGGGTGATTATGAAAGCAGCATCATCCGCATTTCAAAGGGTCAAACCATCAGTCGTAATCAGCTTTTATATGCGCTGGTTGACAGTTTATACAGTCGCACCACCGCGGAGTTTAAGCGGGGAACTTTCCGGGTTCAGGGAGACAATGTGGATGTGTTTTTGGCCTATGATGAAGTAGCCTTGAGGGTGTCATTTTTCGGCAACGAGATCGAAGAATTATATTTGATTGACCCCATCAGTGGAACCACCCTGGAAGCGATGGAGCACGCTGCCATATTTCCCGCCAATATCTATGTTACTCCCAAAGAAAGGCTCAAAGAAGCCATTTATCAGATTCAGGATGACATGGTAGCCCAGGTAGAGCATTTCAAGCGTATGGGCCGTTTTCTGGAGGCCAAGCGCATTGAAGAGCGAACCATTTTCGATTTGGAGATGATGCGGGAGTTGGGATATTGCAGCGGCATTGAGAATTACAGCCGTTATATGGACAAGCGCAAGGCAGGGGAACGACCATTCTGTTTGCTCGACTATTTTCCGAAGGACTTTTTGTTGATCGTAGATGAGAGCCATGTTTCGTTGCCACAAGTCAGGGCCATGTATGGGGGTGACCGGAGTCGAAAGGAGAATCTCGTAGAGTATGGATTCAGGCTGCCCGCGGCTTTGGACAATCGCCCGCTAAAATTTGAAGAGTTTCAGGAAGTGGTGAATCAGGTGGTATATGTGAGTGCAACCCCGGCGGATTATGAGATCATGGATTCAGAAGGGGTGATAGTTGAGCAGCTAATCCGACCTACCGGTTTATTGGATCCGGTGATTGTAGTAAAGCCCAGCACCCATCAGATTGATGATTTGATGGAAGAAATTGATGAGACCATCAAAAGAGGATTTAGGATTTTGGTGACCACCTTGACCAAGAGAATGGCCGAGGAATTGGACAAGTATCTGAAGAAAGTCAGGATTAAATCAGCCTATATCCATTCAGAGGTAAAGACCTTGGATAGGGTGGATATATTGAGAGATTTGAGATTGGGAGTGTATGATGTGCTGATTGGTGTGAATTTATTGAGGGAAGGTTTGGATCTTCCTGAAGTGGCATTGGTAGCCATTTTAGATGCCGATAAAGAAGGATTTTTGAGGTCGGAGCGATCTTTGGTGCAAACCATCGGTAGAGCGGCACGTAATTCGGAAGGCAGGGTGATCATGTATGCCGATAAAATTACCGATTCGATGCAAAAGACCATGGACGAAACCAATCGCCGTCGTGAAAAGCAGATTGCGTATAACCAAGAGCACAACATCACTCCCCGAACCATCATTAAAAGCAGAGAAGAGATTTTTGAACAAACCTCCATTGCAGATTCGAGAAAAGGCAAGGGTCAGGCGATTCCCTATATTGAAGAGTACCAGTCGAGTGTTGCAGCCGATCCTGTGATGCAGTATTTAACAGCAGATCAATTGCAAAAGACCATTGATGCCAATAAAAAGGCCATGTTAAAGGCCGCAAAAGAATTGGAATTCATGGAGGCCGCCCGATTGCGGGATGAAATTTCGGTGTTGGAAAAAATGTTATTGAATAAATCGTCGTCGTAGGGACGCGCTGCTGCGCGTCCACATCAATATCCGGGTTAACCACAAATTTCCATAGACGCGCGACAGCGCGTCCCCACCATTTAATTTACTACAACAGGCTGCCGGGGTGCAAAAAAAAGGGACGTACAACAGCACGTCCCCACCGCCCAATACGGGCAAATTCATTAGAAATTATTTTCTGTAATATGGTTTCAAAACCACCCTACGGTTTTTGGCACGACCTTCAGGTGAATTGTTTTTAGCAATATGCTGGGTTTCGCCATAACCTTGCGCTTTCAATCTTGATCCGTCAATGTTTTTGCCCTTGATATAATTAGCTACTGCGTCGGCACGATCTTGAGACAATTTGAGGTTTGCTTCATCTTCACCTACGTCATCGGTATGACCTTCGATGAGACAATCTACGGTTGGGTATTCCATCAACACATCCACAATAGAATCGATGGCGGTATAAGAGGAAGCACTGATGGTAGCAGAAGCAGTTTCGAAATTGATGTTTTTAGCCAATAAATTCAAACGCTCTATCACTTCTTTAGGAACATCTTCGTCCCCTTTGGAGAATTTGTAAGCACCATCATTTTCACCGAAGTGGTAAACGAATCCGGCTGAATGATACAAATAAGCATCATGCAATGCTTTTAATCGCACACGGCTCATAGAGAAAGGAAGTCCGTCATAATTGTCGTCAAATGTATAATTATACAACGTCTGAAGGCTAAAATCGAGGTAATCGGTAAGCGCAATTCTAACCCCACCACCGGCTGACCACTGGGCAGCAAACCAGGTTCTGTTGTTGGTGAAGTTCTCAGCGTATCCCGGAACATCATGAATGATTTTAGAAACACTTTGCATTCCGCCCCATCCTGCCTGTAAATAAGGCTTGAAACGCGAATCTTCACTCATGATATAGTTGTTGGCGAATTTGTAGCGCAGACCCAACATGAGATCTGTAACCTGAGCGGTGAAACCCAATTTTCTTGGAAATTGATTGTCGCGATGACCGAGATCCCCTAAAGATCCATACATCGTGGCATCAAAAGATGGGTTTACATAATAGCTGAATGAAAGTCCGATGGCCTGATAATCAGGTCGCTCGGCGAAGAAAAATCGGTTTCCACGGTCTCCTCCGTATTCTCTGATTCCGCCACTGATCTCCAATCCAAACTTGTGCAAGTAATTCTGTGCCAACACTTTGCTCGAGTTGGCGGTTAACATGGTTAAAATCCCTGCTGCAACGAGTATTCTTTTGTTCATATCTGACTGCTTATATCCTGATGGTTATTTGAAAGTAAAATTACTGTCATCAAGTAGCAATTATAAACGTTTGCGAACAAATAACGAAATTTAGTCAAGTTTTTTTTGAATTAAATTGAATTGGTCGTTCGGGCTGACTAATGAAATTGAAAAATCATTTCCAGACTTGGGTGCCTTCCGTGCAATTGGAGCAGATGTCAATTTGCTGACGATTTTGTGACAATTGATGTCTGAATGATTGATAATCAGTATTTTTCCATATTTCGCTAAACGTCTGTTGCATTATATTCCCCATCTTGTGTTTGGCGTCTTTATCGAAACAACAGGGCACCACATCACCATCCCAGGTAAAAACGCATCCCTGCCACATACGCCAGCAATGGTTCAGTAATTTATTTCGAATGCGATATCCATTTTTATCCAAAACATAACGGCTGTATTTTTCGTCTTTCGGCATCAAATGATGGCCATTTTCGAAATCATAAATCTGTGCCGTTTTGATTTTGAGTTCATCAATCTTGTATTCTACAGCCAGTTTTTTAAGCTCATCGAGCTCATTTTCATTGTGGGAGAATACGATGAACTGCCAAATTACATAAGGATGAGCTGCTCCGGATGCTTTTTTTGCCTGCATGATATTTCGGGTTCCTTCGAGCACTTTGTCTAGATTTCCTCCGATTCGATATTTGGAATAACTTTCCTGTGTGATCCCATCTAAGCTGATGATGAGTGTGCCAAGACCACTTTCGACGGTGCGATGGCAATTCTCCGGGGTTAGGTAATGGGCATTGGAAGACGTAGTGGTGTAAATATTCTTGGAGGTTGCGTACTTCACCATATCCAGAAATTCAGGATTGAGGTAGGGTTCTCCTTGAAAATAGTAGGTTATGTAAGCCAATTGAGGAGAGAGCTGATCGATGATTCTACGGTTGGTTTCTTGTTCCAGCATGCCGGTGTCACGGGTAAAGCTTCGCAATCCGCTTGGACATTGCGGACACCGCAAATTGCAGGATGTGGTGGGTTCGATGGAAATGGATAAGGGTCTGCCCCAGATAAGAGATTTTGACAGCCAACGGGACAAGTAGTAACTTAAATAGAGCGCAACAAAATTAACCACCCGGTTTAGGTTGATGTATTTTAAATAACGAAAGCGACCATACCGAAGCATGGTCGCAATTTATTAATTTACAGCCGTAGTTTGCTGTTCATTCTCTATCAAAGGATCAATCAGTATGCAACAGATTCTGATATTTCTGTTGGAATAGGTGTGTTTTTGATGGCAGCGTATCCCCCTTCAACATTCACGAGATTGTGATATCCTCTTGCCTTCAAAATACTGGCGGCAATCACAGAACGATATCCACCGGCGCAATGCACATAGTACTTTTCGTCTTTATCGTATTTGTTTGTATTTTCTGCAATAAAGTCGAGTGGTAAATTTAATGCATTGACCACATGACCATTGTCGTATTCGCTGCATTTGCGTACATCACTGATAAGGATCGGTTCTGCAGCATAAATCTCAGCGAATTTTTCTGATGATATCGATTCTATTTGATCCGTTTCTTTTTCTGCTTTTATCCAAGATTCGATGCCACCATTCAGATATCCGAGGGTATGGTCGTATCCAACGCGTGCCAGTCGGGTTACAACTTCTTCTTCTCTTCCGGGGTCAGTCACGATCAATATAGGTTGATCTATATCTGTAATCAAAGCGCCAACCCAAGGGGCAAAACCGCCATCGATGCCAATGAATATAGATCCCGGTATGTGGGCTTTTACAAATTGAGCGGCATTTCGGGTATCCAAAATCAGTGCTTCTGTGGCTTCTGCTGCATCCTCAAATGCCTGTGGATCAAGTGCGAGGGTGCCTCTTTCTATGATGGTGTCGATACTTTCGTAGCCATTTTTGTTGATCATGGCATTTTTCGGGAAATACTGTGGAGGAGGGGCCAATCCGTCGGTTACTTCTTTCACAAATTCATCTCGGGTCATGTCGACCCTCAGCGCATAATTAAATTGTTTTTGGTGACCGAGCGTGGAACTGGTTTCTGAACTGAGGTTTTTCCCGCAGGCAGATCCGGCACCATGCGCAGGATATACAATTACATCATCGGCTAAAGGCATGATTTTATTGCGAAGAGAATCGTATAAATGACCGGCTAAATCTTCACGGGTCAGATGCGTTTTGACCGCAAGATCCGGCCGACCCACATCCCCGATAAACAGGGTATCCCCGGTAAAAATGGCATAATCTTTACCATTTTCGTCCTTTAATAAATAGGTAGTACTTTCCATGGTATGGCCGGGTGTATGCAATACAGTGATGGTGATATCGCCTAAGTGAAGAATTTCTCCATCTTCGGCTGCATGTATGTCATACCCTGCAGCTGCATTCGGGCCGTAAACAATGGTGGCGCCTGTTTTCTTGGCAAGATCTACATGGCCAGATACAAAATCAGCATGAAAATGGGTTTCTAATACATATTTAATATAGGCACCATTTTTTTCTGCTCGTTGAATATAGGGGGATGTTTCGCGAAGTGGATCAATGATGGCTACTTCCCCCTTTGATTCGATATAATAAGCGGCTTCGGCTAAACATCCGGTATAGATCTGTTCAATTTTCATAAAAGTGATTAATTTTATTACAAAGATAAGAGGAGAGTTTGGAAAGTTGTGTAACGGATATTACGGATAAACTGGGGAGGGAGGATTTTGGTGCTACACAGTCATTTGGAGGTCCCTGCTGCGGTGATGCGGGGTTTTGATGAATGGTTTGAAGTGGCAGGAGACCTCAAAGGAGGTGGGATTTGGGTGCTAAACAGTCATTTGGAGGTCCCTGCTTTGATAATGCAGGGTTTGATGATGGGAGGATTAAGTAGGAGACCTCAAATATTGATGGGCTCGGAGAGCATGGCTTGCTGCTCTGATTCGTAGACGGCCCACAGAACGATGATTTGCCATAACAGAATGGACAAAGACGCCACAACGGAGGCTTGAAATGCGATAAAAAATTGTAAAAGAGGTAAAATAAGCACTCCGAAAGTAACGAGGCTATACAGCCAATATCCCCTGCGAAATTTGAAAGCGTAAAACGCGCCTGTTATTCGAAGAAAAATGTACATGGCAGTGGCTCCTAAGATTGGCATTAACACGACACCAACGGTAATAATGGACACGCTTAAAATCATCACGGTGTAGGCAATGACTTCGAATAGGAACCACGATAAGGTCAGGAAAATGAGCATCTTGATCACGGGAATGGCTTTACCGGCATTTTTAAAACCCAGGATTAAACCAACGACCAATAGTATGGCCGGCAAACCGAAAAAATTGGCTACAAAGGTGGAACTGCTTTTGTCATCGTCAACTTTCTCTGCTGATTCGGCTTTTTCCGGTGGGTTGGCAAGGTTGTAATATCCGGATGGATCTATCACCGGAGCGCTGCTTTTTTATTTGCTGAATTTCATGTCCATCAAGACAAGGAGGTTCCACAGCAAACTGAATAAAAAGAAAATAGAAAGATAACGAAAAACAATTAAACGCATGGGAAAGATTTTTTAGTTACATTAAATCCTCCGCAATTTGCAAGGCTTCATGCAAGTATAAGTCTTTTTTTAAGTTATTCTTCCAATCATTGAATCTCGACTTTCTGGATTCATCCGAAAGCATCTGTTTTTCATCGGCAGGTACAAAACGGATTTCCATTTCCTCGATGGGCTTGAAAAGGGATTCATATTTTTTATTGATCTCGCTGTTTGACTTTTCTTCTGCGCGATACTTTTGTATATTAAGGTTGTAAACCGTACGCTCATTTTGTTTTTGCCATCTTCGGGCATTTTCATCAAGCAAGATCATTTCATCTTTGCGACCGGTTCTTTCTACGCTCTTTTTCTGAATTTTCTTCAGGTCTTTGATGTACTTTGGATCAATGGTATAATTGGTTTTTTCGATGCGATCGAAAGGCATGGCGGTAGCATCTTCTTTTTCGCCTGTTTTGATATAGGTATAGTTGTCGGGCATGTTGATGTCGGCCTCCACTCCTTTTAATTGGGTGGCATCGCCATTGATGCGGTAAAACTTCTGTACGGTGAGCTTCACAGATCCTAAATCAGGTGCATTTCTGTCGCGAAGGGTTTCATTGAGTCCGATGAATCGCTGAACGGTTCCTTTTCCATGAGTGGGTCCGGCCCCGAGAATAACCGCTCTTTTGTAATCCTGCATCGCGGCAGCCATGATTTCAGAGGCGGATGCGCTGAAACTGTTCACCATAATGACCAATGCACCATCCCAGGTGACATCACGGTTATTGTCTTTCATGATATAGGGCGCTTCTCCTCTTGATTTTACCTGAACAATCGGGCCTTCTTTGATGAATAATCCGGCCATTTCTACTACGTCCTGTAATGATCCGCCGCCGTTGTTGCGAAGATCGAGGATGATGCCTTTCACATTTTCTGTCTTGAGTTTTTCCATCTCTGCTTTTACATCTCTCCAACTGGATCGTCCACCTTCTCCGCTGAAGTCAGCATAGAAACTGGGTAAATAAATGTATCCAACAGGCTTCTTATCTTTATCGGCAATGATGGCACTTCGGGCATAGGTTTCTTCCAATTGCACCACATCGCGGATGATGGGGATGATTTTAACAGATCCATCGGGTTTGCGAACGGTTAGACGCACTTCGGTCCCTTTTTTTCCGCGGATGAGTTTTACGGCATCATCAATGCGCACATCCACAATATCAACAGGCTCTTCAGCAGCTTGCGCCACCTTCAGAATGATGTCGTTTTCTTTGAGTTCACCTTGAATAGCAGAGGGACTTCCAGGAATAATTTTAGTCACCCGAATGTATCCGTCTTTTTCCTGCAATTGAGCCCCGATACCTTCCAGTTTTCCGCTCATGCGGATGTCGAAATTTTCTTTGTCGGCCGGCGGGAAATAATTGGTATGCGGATCAAACACCTTGGTGAGGGCATTTACATACATATTGAGTCGGTCTTTGCGCTGCATTTTGGTCAACCTTTCGAACCATTCGTCATGATTTTTGAGCACAGCCTGACGCGCTTTGAATTCAAGGCTGTCGAAGGGCTCTTGTTTCACAGTGGTATCACTTTTCTCTAAAGCTTTCTCCTGCACATCCAGTGAAGTGACCAAGCGGAGCATTACATTGTATTTCAGGTATTTCGACCAACGATCGCGCAGTTCAGAGTCGTCTTTGGCAAAGGGTATTTTTTCATTAAAATCTACATTTTCATCCACATCAAACACCATTTTTTGGGCGAGGAGGTCGCGGTAAATTTTTTGGGCATCCAGTTGTTTTTGCTCGATGAGGGTCAGGCTTTCGTTGAAGAAATTATAGGTGCCGTTTTTACTCTCATCGTCAATTTGGTATTTGTACACACTCAATTTATGTACATCCGATGCCAGCAGAAATCTTTTGGCCGGGTCGATGTCATCGATGTAATTGTTGAAGGCTTTCACAGAAAATGAATCATCGATTTCGACCGGCGCGTAATGGTAATTCTTCAGGTTTTCAAGAATTACCCGTACGAGCATGTCTTCGCCGGGCGTATTTTGCTTTTGATAAAAACCCATGGCCAGTAAAGATACCGGTACGAGAACCATCAGGGTATGTATGATCTTTTTGAACATAATTTTCTGTTGAGCTTGCAAGGTATTAAACCCAACGCAAATTCGGGCAACAACTGTTGTGCCGTTTTGTGCTTTTCTATGAATGGAAAGAAAATAAGGATGGATGAAGGGATTTAGCGATGTAATGATGCATCAATTCATTCACATGAGCACGATTTCTCATAGTGGTTGGAAACATCTTAATATCAACATAAAATGACATTTCACTGCCTTTCATCTCGAAACATATCCATTACATTTGTAACGCATGAAACACGCTTATTCAACCATCCTCATCCTTTTGATGACCTTTTCAGCCATCGTCACTGTTGAAAGCTGTAAAGATAAAGATCAACCTCCCGTACAAGAAGAAAAACCGCTTTCACCGGTGGCCCTCAAACTCGACACCCTTCTTACCAATTTGCAAAACCCGTGGGGACTTGAATTTCTGCCCGATGGCAGCATCCTCATTGCTGAAAAGAGCGGTAAACTGCTGAAGTACAAAGATGGCTCAACGGTAGAAATTACAGGATTACCCGTCATTTCGGCGAGTGGACAGGGCGGTTTGATGGATTTGGCGTTGCATAAGGACTTTGAAAATAATGGTCGATTATATTTTTCTGCTTCTGTAAACGGTGCGACTTCCATCAGTACCGCGTTATTTATGGCTAAAATCAACGGAAACCAATTAGAAAACGTGCAGAAATTATTTCAGGCCGATCCGCAAACCAGCAGTACCTTGCATTTTGGAAGCCGAATTGTCTTGAAAGACGGATATGTTTACTTGTGCCTCGGAGAGCGAAATGACCCACCGCAGGCACAAAACACCAGCAATCACAGCGGTTGTGTGATTCGTATGCATGACGATGGCCGCATACCGGACGACAATCCCTATAATGGAAAATCCGGATTTAAGGATGAAATCTGGACTTACGGACATCGCAATCCGCAAGGAATGGCCTTGAACCCCAAAAACGGTGAAATTTGGTTGCATGAACACGGCCCTAAAGGAGGAGATGAAATTAACATCCTGAAAAAAGGGGGAAATTACGGCTGGCCATTGGCCTCTTTCGGTGTGAATTACAACGGTTCAACCATAACTCCAGATACATTCGTTGACGGAACTATATTGCCTATCTACTATTGGGTTCCCTCCATTGCACCATGCGGAATGACCTTTTATAATTCAGATGTGATTCCACAATGGAAAGGGAATTTGTTTTTAGGTGCCCTTGCAGGCAATCACCTCAATCGCCTTGAAATCAGCGGAAATAAGGTTGCCAAAGAAGAGCGTTTATTGCAAAATCAAGGACGGTTTAGGGTTGTGAAACAAGGCAGAGACGGATTCTTGTATTTTGCTACCGAAACCCCTGGAAGATTGTATCGCTATAGGCCGCTCTAATTAATTCTGATATCCGTCAATCAGCTTTTTTAGTTCATGGGCAGGCATCACCCCGCTTTGACGCCAAACTTGCTTGCCGTCTTTGAAAAGTATCATGGTAGGAACCCCCTGAACCTGATAACTTCCGGCTATTTCTGGATTTTTGTCTACATCAATTTTTAAAATACGCACCGCATCACCGGTCTGATTTTTCACTTTCTTTAAGATCGGAGCCAACATTTTACAGGGTCCGCACCAATCTGCACTGAAATCAACCAGAACCAACGGATGACTTTTTACGAGTTCTGAGAAATTTGCCATAATCTTTTTTCTATTGATGCTCAAAATACATTCCTGATCACGAAAATGCCAATCTGGCAGCCCTTTTTTTCATTTTTTCAAGTTAATTTTGACCTTGAAGACAACCTGTCGCAGATTTCTGAGACTATACCCATAAATACTTCTATGAACTACCGAATTTGGATGATTTGTTTTTGGATGATTTGTGCAGCTGAGTTTTCTCAAGCCCAAATTTACTATCCACCCCGTACCACCAATGTTTGGGATACCCTGCATCCTTCGCGTTTGGGATGGTGTGATCACAAAATTGACTCCATGATGGTTTTTTTGGAAGAGAAAAACACCAAAGCTTTTATTGTTTTAAAAGATGGCAAAATGGTGCTTGAAAAGTATTTTGGCACCTTTACCCAAGACAGCCTTTGGTATTGGGCCTCTGCAGGCAAATCACTGGCAGCTTCAGTGGTGGGCATCGCAGAGAATCAGGGCTACTTAAAAATCGAAGACCCTGTATCTAAATATCTCGGCAAAGGGTGGACTGCTTGTCCTCCGGCTAAAGAAGACCTCATTACCATCCGGCATCAAATCACCATGACCACAGGATTGAATGAAAACCTCAGCAATTCAGATTGCACCGACTCCGCTTGCCTCATCTATAAAGCCGATGCCGGCACCCGCTGGTTTTATCACAATGCCCCTTACACACTGACACATGACGTAGTGGAAGCCGCCACCGGCAAGACTTTTAATATGTATACCAATCAAAACTTAAGTTCTAAAATAGGCATGAGCGGACTTTGGTTCAAACAAGGGTATAACGACCTCTATATCAGCAAAGCGCGCGATATGGCCCGATATGGTTTGCTCGTTTTGGGAAAAGGTATTTGGCAAGGTGATACGGTACTGAAAAATCGGGATTTTGTGAACGCCATGACGCAAAGCAGTCAGACTTTAAACAAAAGTTATGGCTATTTATGGTGGCTCAATGGCAAAGGAGAAATCATCTATCCCGGATTGCCTACCGTATTCAAAAAAGATATGATTCCTTCAGCTCCGGCGGACTTATTTGCCGGGTTGGGTAAAAATGATCAGAAATTGTATGTCGTTCCATCTGAGAACTTGATTGTGGTGAGAATGGGCAACGCCGCAGATGGTGAAATGCCTGCCCTGTCTGATTTTGATGAGGCGCTTTGGGCCAAAATCGCCAATCTTAAATGCGTGCCCGGGTCAAATTTTACGAATCTACTGGAATACCCACTTGTTTATCCGAATCCTTTCCATGCATCTCTGCATATCAAGGCTGCTCACGGTGCGTCATGGAAATTGACCGGTATCACCGGAAATACACTCCTCTTCGGCCACCTATCTGCTGATCTACATCAAGTCGACGTTCAACATGTCCCGGCAGGCGTGTACTTTTTACATATAGAGCAGGATGGCCAACGAAGCGTTCAAAAGCTTGTAAAAACAGGGAGCGGAATGTGATTTCGTTCAAGGCAGTTCGCAGTCCGATCGAGTCAAACATGCTTCACCCCCTTCCAACCTAAATCTACAACCTAACAAATTTCTACCTTCTAATTTCTAATTTCTAACTTTAGAATTCTGTATTTTCGAAATCACAAAACAAGGATACTATGTCTATCAGAAGACCTTTTAATCTTCAAGCCTGGATTGATGAGCACAGGCACGAGTTGAAGCCACCCGTGGGAAACCGAAATTTGTATCACGATGCCGGGGATTATATCGTGATGATTGTGGCCGGTCCGAATGCCCGGAAAGACTATCATTACAACGAAACCGAAGAACTTTTTTATCAGATTGAAGGCGATATCAATGTACGCATTCAGGAAGACGGAAAGGCGGTAGACATACCCATCAAGGCCGGTGAAATGTTTTTACTGCCGGGGCATGTACCCCATTCACCGATGCGCAGCCCCGATTCTATCGGCCTGGTCATAGAAGTGAAAAGAAATCACCCGCAAAGAGATGGCCTGCTTTGGTTTTGTGAAAAATGCAACCACAAACTGCACGAAACCTATTTCGAATTGCACGACATAGAAAGGGATTTTCTACCCCGGTTTAAAGCCTTTTATACTTCCGAAAAATTGCGGACCTGTGTGGAATGCGGTCATGTGATGGAAGCCGATGAGCGCTTCATTTGATCCGCTGCTTTTTAGTAACATTGCGGTATGAGCGAAAACGCACTACATAAACCCTTGACCAAACTCGATATTCACGCACACATCATGCCTGAAAAATGGCCGATGTTACATGAAAAATATGGATACAAGGGTTTTATCTATTTGGAAGATGAGCCTGAAACACACACCAAAAAAATGATGCGTGATGACGGTGTTTTTTTCAGAAGGGTGAAGGAAAATTGTTGGAGTGCTGAAGCTATTTTACCCGAAATGGATGCCCACGGAGTGCGTTTGATGACCCTTTGCACCATTCCGGTCTTGTTCAATTATTGGGCAAAACCCAAGGACACGCTGGACTGGTGTCGTTTTTTAAATGACCATATCACGGGTGTTCAGGAAAAGCATCCTACCCGTTTTGCGGCATTGGGTACTTTGCCCATGCAGGATGTAAATCTGGCCATTCAAGAGTTAGAGCGCTGCAAGAAATTAGGTTTACGGGGCGTTGAAATCGGCTCCCATATTGAGGACAAAAATCTGGATCACGAAGTGTTTCATCCTTTCTGGGAAGCCGCACAGGATTTACAAATGTCGATTTTTGTGCATCCCTGGGAAATGATGGGAGAAGATCAGATGAAAAAATACTGGCTCCCCTGGTTAGTGGGGATGCCTGCCGAAACTTGTCGGGCCATTTGCAGCATGATGTTTGGCGGCATTTTCGACCAATATCCACGGCTCAAAGTGATGTTTGCCCATGGTGGTGGTTCTTTTGCCCACACTTTGGGCAGAATCAGTCACGGTTGGCATTGCCGGCCGGATCTGGTGAATCTCAATGATGTGAAAGACCCCTATCAATACAAAGGCGCCTTTTGGGTGGATGGCATCACGCACGACGCAGATGCCCTGAGGTTTTTGATTCAGGTGATGGGTGAAGACCGCATAGCTTATGGGACCGATTATCCTTTTCCTTTGGGAGATTTAGAGCACGGCAAATTCATTGAAGAAATGGACGATCTGAGTGCAGAAACCAAAGCAAAATTATTTTACAAAAATGCCATGGAGTTTCTGGGAATGGAAGGGTAGTGACTCATCAAATCCCCCTTCTCACCCTAAAAGCGAAGCCTGCATTTAGAAAGAATCCGTCTTTAACCGGTTGATATAAAGGATTGGTAAGAATTTCGTTTTCGCGAGGCAATCCATCTTTAAATCGTCTTAAACCGTAGCCGAGTGACCGACCCGCTTCTGCGTAAACAACCATGGAGGGAGTGATATAATAATCTGCGAAAAGCTTGAGTTGATTTTCTTGATTCCAGAGATAGTCGTGGTTCCCTTGAGATGAAATCCGATAACTGCGTCCGTAAATACGCACTCCGGCTCCGGCATAAAGTTTATCGGCGAAGCGGTGCTCAAAGCGCATGTTCAAAGGAAGATTTCCGTACACCCAATTTTTCTCATTAATCTGCCAATCCACCCCCAACAAAGGCACAAAGAAATTACCAAAAGGCTCTGTATTGTAAAAAGAACCAAATTTATAGCGGATGTTGGCCTTGGGCTTATATTGAAACAGCAGGGTTCCACCATACTGATAATCAAACTTGTTGAGTGGGTCGATTAAATCGGAAGTGATTTTGGGCATTAAAATCGCGGTGACATTCCATTTTTTATTGAAATGATGTTGCCATCCCAGGCCACCGATCATTTGATAATAAATATCTGAATTTTGTTCACGCATATATTGCATGCGCTCTGTGTTCAACCTGAAAATAAATACGTTATTAGAGTCAATTTGAATGGGAAGCATCAGGTTGGCAAAACTGTTTTGGGTTACATGTTTATTTCCGGATGCGTCGTAGGTGGTTTGCATGCGCTGATGATTGAGCTGTAAGATATCGACAAAGGGTTGAGAAAAAGATTTTGTGCTGAATAGCACGGCGAGGATGGTGAAAGCTAAAGCATTCATTTTGAGGGTTTTCATGGGTTTTTGGTTTGGTTAATTTAGTCAAATATACAAAATATGACAAATACAGTATATTTCACTATCCACGACTGCAACGCTATGAAAAATTGAATCGTTACTAAATACAGCAAGACAGGGATGGTTATGTAGCGATCGTAATTCTGCTCGATAGTTTGAAACTATCAAACACACCGACGTAGTCAGAGACTACGCCGAACCTAAGAAAAACTTAATTATGCCAATGGGAAACAAACCCGCTTAACTAATCGGATTTCTTTCAATCTGATATTCAAATGCATCCGGGTCTTTTTCGTGCAAAAATTTGAGTTCAGCACTTTTCTCATCCGGAGCCCTGAAATAAGACACAAAAGGTTGATCGTTTCCTTTACGTTTCCAGCGGATGGTGAAAGAATAGAGCTGCGTCTGCTTCATCAAATCCTGAATAAAGGAAAGCATTTTATGGAGACAATCGATGGCACTGCTTCCTTTAAAGGAGTTCAGGAGCATGTATTCATGGTGCCTTGGATTATAGGTAAGTAAGTTCAACTTAATGGTTTCATCCTCTGAAACCGGGTTGATATGATAATCAAAATGACAACTTACCCCGTTATCTTGCCTCAAAAGCTCCATGATTTGATGTTGAAGTCTGATTTGTTCCAGTTTTTTGTCGATTTTGCTCATGTTTGCAGTTCCTAATGATAAGAAAATGAAACACGAAAATACCGAAAATATGGTCCTTGGGCATGATTATTTTATGAAACAGGCGTTAAAGGAGGCACTGAAAGCGAAAGATGAAGACGAGGTGCCCATCGGGTGTGTGGTGGTTTTAAACAACACCGTCATTGGCCGGGGATACAATCAAACAGAAAGATTGAACGACCCCACTGCCCATGCAGAAATGATCGCCATCACAGCAGCATGTCACCATCTCGGTGCAAAATATCTCACAGAATGCACGGTTTATGTAACCATAGAACCTTGTACGATGTGCGCCGGTGCCTTATTTTGGACGCGCCCTGCCATGGTAGTTTTTGGTGCGAAGGAACCTAAAGTGGGCTACAGTCGTCATCAACAATCTATTCTTCATCCGGGTACTGTTTTGATAGAAGGTATTTTGGAAGAAGAATGCCGTGAGGTAATCAGGCACTATTTTATTCAAAAGAGAAATGGATAATTGGATGTCCTTTAAGGGATACTTTTGGCTCATTAAATTTAAATGATTTTTCGCATGTTTACCTAATTAAGCCGAAATCATCATGTCTTACGAATTCTGCCTAAAAAACTTAATCAAATTGATTGACCTTGTTAAATAATAGAGTTTTCAGGGCTTTGCCCAAACATCATTTTACAATGAACATAATTACGATAACCCCACTGACTTTTTTTGCTTGATCAAAAAAAGTCAGCAAAAAAAATCAAGGCTTCATGCCGATACCAAGTTCAATATAGTCCAATTTCGGCTATGCCTTATCGTACTATTTTCACTTTGGTTCGGCACTTTTCTATCCGCTACGGCCATGCAGGCGAATGCCACGATGGGAGCCACTTTTTACATTTGTTTGGGTTACCGATGTTTGGTAGTCAGCCGATATTAAGAAATGCACCTTCAGTTCAATCGGCGTTCGCCCATCGCTTTCCTATCTGCTCAATGGGATAATCTGTTTTCACGCCTCCATAACCAAGCGGATTACGAAAAGACAAATAAGGCCATTTCCCACCCACAGTCCAGATTCTGAAATGATTCATATGTACACTGTAGAATGAGACTTGCTTTTGCAGCTTCCTCTGAAAAATTATACATTAAATTCATGAATACGAATTATGTATGATAAAGGATATTCATTTAAATTTAAAGCGAAACAAATTTAAACACACAAGATATGAAACCAGGAATCGTTATCGCCCTGCTGCTTTTTTCCTTCCTGCACGCAGAGGCACAAACTCAGCCCTATGAATTCGGTACTTGTTTTAGCAAGGGAAATCGGAAATCGATCGAAAACAAAATGGACAAACTGTTGAAGCGCGTTGGTCAACATTTCGGCAGCCCGGTTGAGAAAATAACCTTTAAAGTAGACGAATATTACACTGTTTTTTATACCCATGAATGTCGACATTTACCCAAACGCATCACCTTTGATATAGATGGAAAAAAAGCAACCTATAAACATAGCGGCTTAAGTGGAGCGATCACTTATTGGCTGTTGGGAAGCTGGACTGCCCTTTTATGACATCCCTATAATCATGTCATCCCTTCGGGATTGCTTTGCTATAAAACATTTAACCTTACATCAGCATTAGTAATGCCGAAACAAATAAGAAACTGTAAATCAATCCTTTGAAAATATTGATCACATTTTCTATTCCTGCATTAAAAAAACCCGAAGGGTTGAAATGATTGTAACGAGCCTGAATTCACTCGAAACTGAACCCTGAAAGGGTGACATCATTAGACGAAAATAAATACAAATTCTACTTCTAAATCTAACACTTAATTTGGGTTGAAACCCGAATTTCTGCAAACCGGATGGCAGCGGCAGCCCGCAAAAACGGAAATGCAGGGATGCCCGGTTGAAAACCGCCGACGGAAGAAGGCGCGTTTGAAGACGATGGCAGACCGCGTTTGTGTTTGCGGACTACAGCGAACAGCCGGCGATTTGCCTTTAACCCCTTGACCTAATAAAACTTAATCTTTCTTGATGCAAAGGCGCACATGCGCAGCAAAATCAGTCCGTGTTTAAAGCGTGAGATGTTGGTGTCGCCATAGGTTCTTTCTTTATAACGGATGGGCACTTCTACAATTTTCAGGTTGAGTTTATAGGCTCCGAAAATCAGGTCGAAATCGCCAAAGGGATCGAATTCGCCGAAGAATTTTCGGTTTGAAATGAGTTTAATGTAATCGGTTCTGAACATGACTTTCGTTCCGCACAAGGTGTCACGGAAAGGTTGTTCGAGCAACCAACTGAAGGCCCAGCTGAAGAATTTATTGCCGAGCATGTTCAAAAACCGCAT
>JBIIVF010000109.1:0-8247 GCA_044339595.1 Bacteroidia bacterium | reverse complement strand
CAAAGTTTTTCTATACCACCCTGCTGCCTCTTCTAAACGTCCTAAACGATCAAACGATTTACCCAACCGATAGGCCGTCATTTCATCCGATACCTTTTTAGAATCTAACGGATATGACACCACTTTTTGATAAGCACCTTCCTGGTAGTAATAATGTATCCAAAGTTCGGGTAGTTTCAATTCCTTCAACAGCGCAAAGGCTTTTTCTCTATAAATGGGCAAGGCCTCAAACTTTTCATAGTAACTCAAATAGGCGATGGCAAGGATACGTTTTTCCGGATTGGGATTGTTCACCGCATACAGCCCAATCGGAATTCCGGGACGCTGTTTTTGTCCCTCCCGATGCACGGCTATGCGATGATCATGCACGGTCACATGAGGAATATCTTCGGTTCCTTGTGCCGGCATATGGCATTTTACGCAGTTATTTTGCAGAGTCTTGAGCCTTTCCGGCTTCTCTTTACAGGCTTCTTTGCTATGACATTTGAAACATGCCTGATTAAAAATCTCCGGGCCGGTCACCTTCACAGAAACATGCGGATTGTGACAACTGATGCAAGTCAATTTGCCTTTCCCGGCGATAAAACATTTGCTTTTCTGCAACCTTGCGGCATGATTGGCCATATCGAAAGGTTCTTCTCCGGCAGTTTGAGGTAAATAGATTTCGAATACATCCGACAATCTCATTCCCGGTTTAAAATCAGTGAATTGCATTCCGGGTTTAAGCACATTGTTGCCTTGCAAATGACACCGCTGACAAACATCTGTGAGCCTTTGCCAATCGAGTTTGGATGGATTGATGATGTAGGTATCATGTTGATTTGGATATTTACCGGGAGATGCTTGCTGAATGCGCACATGCTCGCTACCGGGACCATGACAACGCTCGCAATCTATTCCCTGGCCTATAGAGACAAAACGACGGTCAGAACCCTTTTCCATCACCGGCATGGCATTGTGGCAACTCATGCACTCCGCATCGATCATCCTACTAAAGTGACTGTTGTGATCTTCAAATCCGGGTGGCAAATCCCATTTTTTCTTTTGTCCATACCAGGTCATCGGAGCCTGATAGATATATTTACCCTGTCGAAATAAATGCGAATGCGTATGTTGCCCCGAACCAACGATGTAGTCTATGGCCTGAGATTTTACATGCACCGAATCTTTGCCTGATAACCGAAATTCCTTCAGAATGAGCCGTTGATTATTCCAGGTTGCTTGATAAAAAAGGTTTGATTTAGCATCATAAAACGAGCTGTTATTAAAATCTGCGGTGCTTTTATCACTTACAGCCTCTGAAAAGCTGCTGCCCATGCCGGTATGGCTAAACGATTGATAGATATCCTGATGACAACTGCCGCAGACTTTAATTCCCACATAATGGGCGGTATCCTTCGGCAAAACTTCTTTCGTCTCAGATTTCGGACGACAATTCCCACCGATCAAAACAACAGTAAAAATCAGCAACAGGAAAAGGCCCCACGTCTGTTTCATGCACCTCATGCTGAGTGTGGATCCTGAATCAAATTAGCTGCCGAATGCTTCTATCCAAGCCATGACGCCACCGCTCAAATTGCGCACATGCTCAAATCCCAATTTCTTCATATAATCCTGCGCTGCCATGCTTCGGGCACCTGAACGACAATGAACGACAATCTCTTCATCCATATGATCATCCAGGTCATGCAATTTGGATTGCAACTCTCCAAGAGGTATTAAGATTCCCCCAAGATTAAATTCTTCGTATTCATAAGGTTCACGCACATCTACTACGATAATTTGTTCGCCTTGATCTCTTCTGCTTTTTAGTTCTGCTACGCTGATTTCAGTGTTCATTTAAAAACTGATTAATTTTTGTGTTACTGTATTACCATTAGAATTTCTGCAAATCATCCAATAAACTCCCGGATTCAGGCTAAGATTCTCCAAATGAACTTGATCTTGCCCTTGTCCTGAAAGTAAAATTCGGCCATTCATATCCATTAATCTATATTCAAAGGTTCCGGTCATCTCAATGTTTAGTTGGTTTGAAAATGGATTTGGATACATACGGGCAAAATTGATTTCGGTACGGTCCAATCCTGCGGCAGGATTGAACGGTTTCCCTAAATAAATGCGCATCATGGGAGCTCCATTGATGGTGGCATCCGTATTTTGAATCCAATTGCCCTCGCCTACTCTGTAAAAGATATTGGGATTTGCCCCAGATTTTTTCGCCACATATCCATAATTTCTATCCAATCCGATATTCAAATTAAAATTTCCGGTTTGTTCCCATCCTACATATAAATTCCCCGGAGAAACGATGACCGGTGTATCCAAAACAAAAATATGAAATCCGTTGATGGAGTCGGTGTAAACGGGTGTAACATTCGTAAACATGTGCAAAGGCACCGTATTCAGATCATTCCAAATAGACAAATTCACAAAACTTCTCGAAACATCCTTCACGCTTTGATTGAAAAACACACCCAAAGCACGCAGCGTGTCACTTTTTGCGATCTCATACTTTACCGCAATGGATCCTTCCCCTTTTAATAAATCATTGAAGCCAAAACCTGCTTCTGCGGTTCCATCATCATACGCATAATAATTGTCGAAAATGAAGTCGGTTTCGATGCGATCATTGTCGCGATATGGATTTAAAACAGAGGGTTCTCTTAATTCGTACACTCTTTTAATGACGACCTTATCACCAGAAAGTCCGGTAAGCGGAAAGCCCTGAAATCTTCGTTCTGCAAACCCCATTGCCGCTACATTGGCAGCATTGGTGACCGGATTGGTTTCAATGAGGGTATTGCCTTGAAAGGTTTCTTTGTGTTTTACTTCAATATTCAAAACCCCGGCAGTAAGATTGCTCACCCGAAAAAAGATAGAATCTGCAGTATTTGCCGCGGGATTGGTTAAAAAATGTTGGTATGGCATCGCACTGTAATCTTTCAACAAGGAAGTGGGAGGAGACGAAACCGCATAATCATCGTAAAAGGTCTGATTGAATCTTCTGTTCTTTCTCAGGTCGATGTAATCCAGATGAAAGTGATTGTTATTGCCCCATAAATAGGTATAAGTTGTGAATCTGAATTGAAATGAATTGTGCAAATACGAAGCACTTAAAACCGGAATCATTACCTGTTTGAAAGCAGTCATATTTCCGCCGGGGGCCCGCCAAACTGTGATCCAGTTTCCAAATTGATTTTTGAATTGCAAAAATAAGCTATCCAAATTTTTAGAAAAATCTGCCAGGCCTTTGCTTTGATAGAAAAAGCTGAGGTAGATAGAATCCCTGATTTGATAGGCTACTCCGCCTGAATCTTGCAGGTTGATTGGTTGAGACGATAACGTATCACCCGGACCACTTCCAAACACACTGAACGGGAACCAAGGATTGCCTTCTCCATCCATTGGATCGAGCGTTACCACACCATAACTCGGGGGCAAAAGAGCGAAATCATTGTTCACAAAGGCTTGTTTCTCGCACCATCTTGCCGTATCCGGAAATGCAGGACCGTAGAGAAAATCATCAAAAAAGGGTAGATTGAGGGTATCTGGCTTGCCTTTCTTATATTGTTTGGAAGGTAGATTCGAGGTCTTATGTTGGTGCCCCCCTCTCTCCAATGGATTTATAGTGAGCTGTGCCCACACATCCATGCCTGACAACACCAAAAATGATAATATGAATAAACGAACTGAATTTTTCATGCTTAAGGCGTCAAAATTAATGAATCTGTTCACTTTAACGCTGAGTTTGAAATCGGTAATCTATGGGTTATGTTATTTATTCTTCGAAGAATTCTTCCTCCAGGGTCGTTGAGTCTTCATTTCCCGGCATGGTGGCCACCACCAAATCAATCTTAGAATGCATTCTCACCGGCGTACCTGGCGCTATTTCTTCCGATTGCCCGGATAATCGTTGTTCCAAGACCGGCTCATTTTCAGCGCTTTGAATAGAAGGATCCGGTCTTTCAATGCGTTCCCCTAATTCAAGACCTTTACTTTTTAACATTTTAACGGCCAGTTGAAAAGATGTTTTTCCTGCGAGATCTGGCATTTCAACCATGGGTAAATCCTCCGCATTGATCACGAGATAGATTTTTCTGCCCTTCTTTACCTTCATGCCGGATTCAGGATTTTGACTCACGATGCTCATCAATTCTATCCCCTCTCGATAAACCGTGTCGGTTACCGCGTAGGAAAGCCCATGATCTTCCAGTAATCGGATGGCCTTGTCAATGCGCAGCTCCTGCACATTGGGCACCTCCACCGGTATTTGACCATGACGTGTGTATGCACTTAATAGGAGATAAAAAATTACACCCAAGCCAACCAAAATGAGGGCCATCATTAAAAAATGTTTCGAAAGGGTCTTTAAAAGATTCATGCCTGACCAAATTTTAGTTGTTGTCTCTGCATGCCAAAGGTAAGGATAGAATCGATAAACTCATAAGGTTTCATGCCTTCCATGGCCGCTTGATGATAGATGCAGGTGGCCGGAGTCATTCCGGGCAGGCTATTGATTTCGATGATGATCACATCTACCTTGCTTTGTTCGAAAATTCGTACAAAGGCATCAATTCTGCAATATCCCTGCACATTCAGAGTGCGAGCAACCGCTTCAAATACCGCCTTCACTTGTGCTGAAATGGCAGCCGCATCTTTCGGATTAATTGCATAACGGGCGGGTGTAATATTTTGTCCTTCACCGGCTAAGAATTTTTCTGCCAAACTCAAAATTTCACCTTCCGCCAGGGCTTCTGAAGCTTCAAATATTTGGTAGGTCTGTTCACCGGATACATCGTATTTTGTAAGCATACCGCCGGTAATTTCCAAAAAATGCAGGGCCCCTTCCCGATCGATAAAATCTTCCAAAAGAAAATAATCCTTTTGCGGAAATTCATCTTTAACATCGATATTTAAAATGGCGCACAACTCAGGATTCTTTTCAACCGAAGCTCTAAAAGTCAAATCGGCATATGCCCGCAACATCGATTCATTTTTCAATTTCACCACCGCAGAACTGCAGCCTTCATCGGCCGGTTTGGCAATCAATGGAAAAGAAAGATTTCCCAAAACAGTGGTTTCCTTTTCAGTCCAGCTTTCACGGGTTATCAAAGCACTGTCTGCCACCAAAAATCCCTTTTCCCGTAAAATGCGATTGGTTTCAAATTTATTGATGGTAATCTGCGAACTCTCAATACCGGAACCATTATAAGGCAAACCCACTTCTTCAAGGTGCTTTTGAACCGCTCCATCTTCGCCGGGTCTTCCGTGTAAGGCGATAAAAACCGCACTGCACAATTCCGGCAGCTTTTCATAGCTGATTTTTTTAGGCTCAAAGCCCATTGTATTGGGTGCATATTTGCGGGTAATCATTTCCGCTTCCTTTTCAATACGATCTAAAATGGCAACCCTGCTAAAATGCTCTACCTTCTGACGGATATCGTCGGCATTGTCTTTAAGCAATACCTGAATGGGTAAAATGTAGAGTTCGTGTTCGGTTTCATTTCCCGTTAAGAACACCGGAATGGGTCTATACTTCGGACTGCTGGAAAGTTTTTCGTAAATGTTCCGTCCGCTTTCGATGGAAATATGCCTTTCGGTAGAATAACCACCCATGATGACCGCCACGCCAATGCGTTGATCCGGAGCGGTACTCAGGTTGTTGAGTTTTTCATCCAGTCGAGACAATAATTCGGGAAGGACAGATGAAATCATTCCTTTTTCCTTTCTGGCTCTCAACGAATTGCGGATGATAAAAGTTAAAAACTGAGAAGGATTTAATCCAATTTCAGCCGCTTGATGAAAGAAAAACGAAGACGGCATCATGCCCGAAGTGGTGTTCGGATCATTTAAAAATATCTTTCCCTGTTCATTGTAAAAGCCGTCAATTCGGGCATACACATCAAAACTGAAATAGCGGTACAAGGATTCGCAGGCTTGGCGGATTCTGGTAATTTCACCATCCGGAATTAAGATGGGCGTAACCTTTCTGGATAAACCCGGCAAATATTTGCTCTTATAATCGAAGAGGTCTTTGCCTTTCACAATTTCGGTTGGCGGTAATGCCAATGGTTCCCCATTTTCATCGCCAATCACGATGCATGAGAACTCTTTGCCGGATATAAACTGTTCTATGACCACTTCTGTTTCGTTGTGATCAGCCTCCAGAAAGACCTTTTCATTGTTCTTGAACAATACATCAAGGCGTTTCAACAATATTTCAGGATGTAAAATCCTCTCGCCATTCACTTTAAGTGGCAATCCCAATCCATCGCGGATATCACAGATCTGCCTAACCCATTGTATTTTGTCTGTTAGTGCCCAATCCGCCAGACTCAATTCAACTTTAAAAAATGCCAGATCCACCGCTTTTAGGAATTCAAGGGCATTGGCTTCTTTTAAAATAGAAACACCAATGCTGCTGCCCTGATTGGCCGGTTTTATGACCATTGGAAACCCAATTTCTTCCGCGGCACGGGCATAGAAAGCAGATCCATCAGAAAACCAACTTCGCTTTTCTATCGAGATAAATTTCGGCACGTCAAACGCCGTATCTTGAAATCTTTTTTGAATGGCTTTATTCATCCCCAGTGCAGAGGGTAAAATGCCGGAACCGGTATAAGGGATTCCGTACCATTCAAGCAAGCCTTGTATGCTTCCATCTTCCCCTCCGGCGCCGTGTAAAGCTAAAAAAGCAATATCCATTAAGGCAGAGAACTGTTCCGGTATTATCGGCTCACCAATCAGCTGAAGGCTTTCGAAAGTTTCATCTCTATCCAAATCAAGACTATCGGCATATACTTGAAACTTATTTTCAGAGGGTGGTAAAAACTTTACCGGGGGATAGAAATCACGAATGGTACCCCGATAAATGAATGGCCAATTTAAACGGGTAAAATTCCCTTTTTCATCCACAAAAATGGGCACCGCTTCAAACATCCTTTTGTCCAGATTATCATACACGGTTCGACCACCTGCAAATGAAACTTCTCTTTCCCGCGAACGGCCACCGAAAAAAATACCCACTTTGATCATATACTCGGGATCTGCTTAATGAATCAACAAACCTAACTTAAAAACCGTTCTTTTGAAAAGACTCATCGCGTATATCATCCACAATTTAAAACTAAATCGACACTGAAAAGTCGCAACCATCAGACGATCAAATGTTTATGTCCTTAAGACATTCCAAACCGGAGTCAAGCACCAATTACGCAAATATCTCATATTCAATAGAATACAAATACATGAGGGATATATCCCTTGGATTAAAATTTTCCTAAATGCGGTTGGCACTTTCAACCTAAGGGCATGTAACTTAGACGAAAACTTTTTGATGAATAAAGTGTAAATACTAAGTGGGTACGATAATTGAAAGAAGTTTAATAAATTGCAGCCCATAAATAATATGAAAATCATCCTACTAACTTCTGCCTTGTTATTCTCCGCTTTTGTTTCTATGGCCATTCAACCATCAGACTCATTAAAAAGCTCATCTAAACAGACCTTGCCGGATATCACTTTAAAAGACGTGGATGGCAACAATGTGAACATTCAAACTTATGGAGCCAATGGCAAGATTACCATCGTTTCCTTTTGGGCCACCTGGTGCAAACCTTGTTTAAAAGAACTGAAAAATATTGATGCACTCCTCGAAGATTGGACCGCCAAATACAATGTTGAATTGGTTGCAGTGAGCATTGACAACGCCCGAAATACCATTAAGGTGAAGCCAACTGTTACCGGAAATAGCTGGGAATTCCCAGTTTTGCTCGATCCAAATGGAGAATTACAGCGTGCACTGAATGCAACCAATCCGCCTTACACCTTGTTGGTGGATCAAAATGGCAATATCGTTTATACCCATACCGGATATCTCGAAGGAGACGAATACGATCTTGAAAAAGAAATTAAAAAGCTTGTAAAATAATATGTTAGGTAAAAAAGTGGAAGCCGCCCTGAATGATCAGGTGGCATTAGAAAGTTTTTCTTCGGCACAATATCTTGCCATGGCAAGTTGGTTAGAAAATTTGGGGTTTGAAGGCACTGCAACGTACCTCTATCAGCAAAGCGACGAAGAGCGCATTCATATGCTCAAATTGTTTCATTACATCAACGATGCCGGCGGAAAAGCCATCGCATCCGGGATTGAAAAACCTATACAGGAATTTGAAAGTCTGCAAGATGTCTTTAGCAAAATATTCGCACAGGAACAAAAAGTGACGGCCTCAATTCATCACTTGTTGA
>JBIIVF010000108.1:0-8445 GCA_044339595.1 Bacteroidia bacterium | reverse complement strand
GCCTACGTTTTGTTTTGTTTAGTGAGAGATTGCCCGGTCAATCAAGCACCCATGTTATCTCAAAAATCCAGATTTACAAAAATATCAGAAATTCCCTAATTGCCAAGATATATATTTTTCAAAGAATTGAAGAGAACGTGGCGATCGTGCCGAATTTAATGCCATAACAACAATCAATTAACGTAGATTCAACCTAATTTTGCAGCATGCATTCAATACTTCAAAAGACATTTCAGCCGAATTCTGCTTCATTTTTTCTCATAGCCGGTCCATGTGTTATAGAGGGTGAACAAATGGCCTTAGATATCGCGGGTGAGATAAAAGCCATGACCGATCGCCTGGGAATTCCTTATATATTTAAGGGATCCTACAGAAAGGCCAATCGTTCAAGATTGGATTCATTTAAAGGAATTGGTGACGAAAAAGCACTTGATATACTTAAAAAAGTGCGCGAGACCTATGATATTCCGGTTTTGACAGACATTCATGAAAGTCATGAAGCTGCCTTGGCTGCTGCGTATGTAGATGTATTGCAGATTCCGGCATTCCTTTTCCGTCAGACCGAATTATTGGTGGCAGCAGCCAACACAGGAAAAATTGTAAATATCAAAAAGGGTCAGTTTGCCGGATCGGATGCCATGAAATACGCCACAGACAAAGTGGTTGAAAGCGGAAATCCAAATGTTTGGCTGACAGAAAGAGGCAACATGTTCGGTTATGGCGATATGATTGTGGACTTCAGAAATATCCCGGAAATGAAGAAAATTGGCAAACCTGTGGTGATGGATATTACCCATAGTTTGCAACAACCCAATCAATCGAGTGGTGTAACAGGGGGCAAGCCTGAATTAATCGAAACCATTGCCAAGGCAGCGATTGCCACAGGAGCAGATGGAATCTTTATAGAAACCCACCCTGATCCAAAAAACGCAAAATCAGATGGAGCCAATATGTTACCCCTTCACCAATTGGAGAGCCTGTTGATTCGTTTGCTCAAAATAAAGAAAGCCCTGAACTAAGCGTTATTCTTCCGGCATCAATCCTTCCGGTTTGGTCTTTTTAGATTCTTTTTCAGCTTTTTCGAGTTCTTCCACTTTTTTCAATTTCTCACGGGTTTCGTCGGTCAGGGTTTTATTGCCTGAATAAGAATCCAAAATGGTTTGTAAGGTAGCCCTGGCCTGGAAATAATCCTTTTGAGCCACATAGACATCACTCAAGAGGATAAATCCGCTTACTACCCAATATTCATAGGCTGTGAATCGATCGTTCAGGTCAAAGATTCTCTCTCGACAAGTATCGTATTTCTGTTGCAGGAAGTCAATTTTGGCCAGGTTATACATGGCTTCTGCGCCAATTACGTTTTTGCTTTCTTTTGATACATATCCAAAGTGGAATTGGGCGGTAACTAGATTGTTATCCATCATCTGTATCCGTCCTAAGGTCATATTGGCTTCAATCAGGTAATCTTTAGAAATATTTTTAATGGGTAGGATGGTTACCGCATTTTTCTTGGCCTCCGGATATTTAGACAAAGCATAATTGCAACGCATTTGCCCCATCAAACCTTCGATATAATTGGTTTCGGAAGTGGCCACTTTTTCCAGTTTTTCGTAATTCGTTTGTGCCTCTCCGAAATTTTTATCCGCATAGTATAATCGGGCAAGTTTCTGAAATGTACTCTCTGAATGCTCATTTTTTGGTTGTTTAGCGAGCATTTCATAGTACTTAATCGCCTGAACGGTGTTCTTTTTCGAATTTTCACACTCTGCTGTGTAGTAAAAGGCATCATTGAGAAAGAAGCCGGTTTTTCCGAAACGTTCTATATAGGTAGCAAACCCTTTGATGGCTTTATCGCAATCTCCTTCTCTGAATTTGGTCATGGCGCTTTCATAGAGCAAAGAATCCTGATAGGTAATGCGGATATTGGCATTGGGAACCGTTTTTAACCAGTCGAGGTATTCATCTCCTCTGCCGGCATTCACATAGATCATTTCCGCTAGGCGCATGGCGTCCATCGCACTCTCCGTGCGGGGAAAACGATCCACCACAGTTTTACAATAGGTCAAGGAACGGTCATCCATGTTTCTGCCATAGTAAATCAATGCTAAACGATTGTATGCCAGCGGAATATAGGGAGATTCATCGTGCTTGGAAATCAATACATTGTAGGAGTTTTCAGCTTGGGTTGGGTTCTTTTGTTCCTGATAGGTACTTCCGGTTTCGAAATAAGCATCATCGGCATAAATTGATTTAGGATACTGACTCACGAGTTTTTGAAGGGTGATGATTTTTTCATCCGGTCTTTTCATCAATCCCAGCAAAATACCTTGCTGAAACATGGCATAATCGGCGCCATCAAATTGTTTGCTCACCACATAGCCATAGGCTTCTGCTGCTTTGTCATATTGAGAAAGCAAGAAATAACAATCTGCGAGTCTGAGTGAATTATCGACATAACGTTGAGGTGCTTTTCCAAAGAAACTTTCTTGATCCTTATATTTTCTAAAATAATTCAGGGCTTGGCTGTAGTTCTCCTGCATAAAATAAGCATATCCCATATTGTAAAAAGCCGTGTTGTAGAAATTGCTCTTTTTGCTTTCGCTGATGTTTATAAATCGATTGTATTGATTGATTGAGGCGTTGTATGACTTGTTTTTGTAGTCTATTTCACCCAACCAGAAATAGGTCTCCGCTTCTATTTTCTTGTAATAAATGTATTTCAACGATTTGTTGAACATGATCTTGGCATCGTTAAAATCTTTATTGTTATAGAGTTCTTCCCCACGCTTGAAGGTGATTTTCTGATAGGCCGCTTTGGTTTGCTCATTCATGTTTTTTATTTGATCGAGCACGGCGATGGCTTGAGAATAATTGCTGGTTTGAAGGAACATTTCTGCCAGCAATCCTTTGGCATCATCGCTGTAGGTGCTGCGCGGATATTCAGAAATAAAGTCCTGAGTAGTTTTTATGGCAATGTTCTGATAACCCAATTCAAAAGCCAGTTTGGCATAATTAAAGTGGGATATTTCCTTAATTTCCTTGTTAAAATCGGGGTGTTTGGCGGTGGCAAAAGAGTTATAGGCATTTTGCTTTTTGTTCAGCCATAAAAAGCATTTCCCCATGTTATAATTGGCCAATTGCCCCAAGGCAGTTTGATCGCCTGAAATCTTCACAAAATAGGTGGTAGCATCGCTGTACAATTTACTTTCCATATAGCTGTAGGCAAATTGATAGGTTTCTTCATTGCTGAGGTCTTCACTATTGCCTTTCCATGATTTGAAGTGGGTGAGCGCATCTTTATACTCATTTGATTGGAAATGAATCTTTCCCTTTAACAGCGTCACCTCATCGGCATATTTTGGATCATTTACCTTATTGACGTATTCGAGGGCTTTTGGATATTGTTCTTGGGCAAAATAGATTTGAGCAATGTACAAATCCATGATTTTAGGTCCCTCATTTTTAATTTTCTCGAAAGATTTGAGGGCTTGCGAATAATTCTTTTGGACATAACTTATGTAACCGTAATAGTAATTGGCAGAGACATAATACTTACCGGTTTGCGACCGGACCTTATCAAAATAGGGTTTGGCTTCCTCATATTTTTCGGTTTGAAAATAAGAATATCCGATTTTAAAATTGGCTTCCTGCCATTTGTCTTTCGATAAAGCGGCTACACTCACATCATTGAAATAGCGAATGGCATTTTTGTACTTTCTTTTTTCGAAGTAATAACTGCCCAATTCAAATTTAGCGAGGTTATTTAAGCTGCTGGAAGGATTTAACTCAATTTGTTCTTTGAGTTTATCTGCCGCATTCATGTGCATGAGTCTCAATTCGCAAATGAGTTTGTAAATGCCGGCTTCGGCTGTTTTGTGGCCTTGTTTTTCTCTTTGCTGATACTGCTCAAATTCTTCAATGGCTGCGCCATACAATTGTTTTTCATATAGTTCCACACCTTTGTGGTAGTATTCTTCCCCTTTTTCGTAAATGGCTGTTTTTTGTGCGGAAACTTGAATGGAACCAAGTGAAAAAAGTAAGAGAAATATAGAGATAATTCGGGCTTGCATAGACGATTTTGTATAACCTTTCAAAAATAACTTCAACTTAGACGGTCTTGGTATCTACTTCTGCACATTTGTGGAAAATGCGCATGAAAATAACTACAGATTTAGGAGAAAAGATATCAATAGAATCAACAAATAGGACAACAGCGTCTTGAGATCGGTGTAATGATGAATCGGAACGTTTTCTTTCGCGCAAAACGCCATCAGGATAATTTTTTCCATTATGAAGGCCGTGATTAAAGCCCAGGCAGCTCCGGCAAGTCCGAAAAGCGGAATCCACCAGATGGCCAAAATAATGCCTGTGATGCTTTCAATAATGGATGCATACAAAAGATATCCCGTTTTCCCTTTGGCCAAAAGCACCGATTGAGGAAATAACAATTTTGTTGGGACGATGAGCAACAATATATTGAACAACGGCCAAGAGGCTGACAAGGTGTCGTTAAAAAACAGTTTAAACAAAGGCTCGCTGAGCCACATGAGCAGAATAGCCGGAATAAATACCTGATGAGCAAGCCTTTGAAATCCCGCAGAATGAGATTTTTCTGCATGGTTTGCATAGGCCGCACTGAACAAGCTGCTGAATGAATTGGTGAGAATGGCAAACAGTGGAAACTCTCGGGTTCCATAGCGATACATAGCAAAATCTGTGGCATCGAAACTTTTTTTAACCAGCATTTGATTGACGTATACGAATCCGCTTCCGGCCAGGAGGCTTAACATCACGGGCCAGGAACGATTCAACATTAACTTAAAAATGGATCGATTAAAAGTAAGATGTTTGTTGATGCGGAGAACGAGCCAACCCGATATGACAAACCGAATGCCCGCAAATATTGACATTAAAAGAAGAGCCAATTCGAGGTTCTTCAAATAGATCAGGGGGAAGCAAATCAAGAAAATCTGAATGAAGAAGGACAATCCGCCCCAAAGGGTGGCTGATTGTAATTTATTTTCTATCACAAAGTAATTTTCAGTCAGATAGGCGGCGGCATTGAATAAGATATACGTGGCAGGATACCAGAATAATTTTGAGCTAAAATAATCGTCTTCAATAAATTGTGCGGAGATCAAAATACCCAAGGCGGCAATGAATCCGGAGATCGCATACAATACAAAAGTGTGCAGGTAGTATTGAGGTCGGTTTATTTCGGCCGCTTTGGCCATGATAGGATAGAGGCAATGCCCCAATCCGGCAATGGTAAAAAAACTAAAGGCGGCACTAAGCAACATCGAAGTCTCAAAACCGGCAATCAAACGGATATCTGTGTTACTCTTTGCCAATGCCACTGAAATAAGGAGTAAACTTCCCTGACGCAAGAAATTATAGAGTTGTAACGTAAAGAGTTGTTTATTTCGAATCAAGGCTTTCATCCGGTTGACAAAAATGCGAATTCAATTATGAACTTTAGCGCTAAACGATATTTTTTAGAAATTATTGGAATTATTTCTCTGCTGTTTTATATTTGCAGCCCTAAAACGGTGGTTGTAGCTCAGTTGGTTAGAGTAGCGGATTGTGATTCCGTTGGTCGTGGGTTCGAGTCCCATCAGTCACCCCAATTTTTCTTGGTCACATAATTTTCTGAATACATTCCAACGACCGGAATTTGAACGTTTCTGTTTCATGAAACGTTCGTGAATTATGATTTTATAGTGAAGGGCTCTTGCATGGAGCAATTAATCGCGATTTTGAGCGGATATAGGTGCTGCTTTTTAGTCTACCGAGGGCCCTGCGGAGAACTCAGAAGTAGAGTGCTCTGGCGTTGGGTGGGGAATTTAATCATGATTTTGATAGGGAAGAAGTGGGCTGCTTTTGCTTTGTAAAATGCTCCCGAGGTCTCCGCAGGGACCTCGGGAGGCAAGTACGTAACAAAATTATCATTCATAACACGTTCATATTCAAACAATAACGATCAGCAGGGACCTCGGTAGGTAATACGCAAAAGAAATATCATTCATATCGCGTTCATATTCAAACAATAATGTCACCATGTTTTCCCGTGAATTTATCCATCTTTCGTTTCCCTTTAAATCGACGGTTATATAAGTAAAAACAGATCATCGGGTTCTCTATTCAAATGAAAATGATGTTCGTTGATAGACCGTACATTCTTTTTCATCGAATTTGATGATACACAATACAAATACTGTCTAACTTTGCCCGAGAACATTACTAAATTCATGAAGAAAATACTCTTATCAGCCCTATCGATGGCATTATTCTCAGTTTCTCAGGCTCAGCCTCTTCAATTAATTGAGAAAGTTGAACCTCAAAAGAACAAAATTGTCATCCCTTTCGAAAAGTACAAACTGACGTCTAATGATCTAACCTTGATCATTCACGAAGATCACAGTGATCCGATTGTGCATGTGCAGGTAGCCTATCACGTGGGATCTGCGCGCGAAAGTGTTAGAAACAGCGGTTTTGCGCATTTCTTTGAACACATGATGTTTCAAGGTTCTAAAAATGTAGCAGACGAAGAACATTTCAAAATCATCAGTGAAGCAGGAGGAACCAACAATGCGTTTACTTCCTTTGACAAAACTGTGTACATTAACACTGCTCCTAGTAACCTCACAGAAACCATGTTATGGCTCGAAGCAGATCGAATGGGTACACACCTGGACGGATTTACACAAAAGAAATTTGAAAATCAACGCGATGCGGTGAAAAATGAGAAAAGACAACGTTATGACAACCAGCCCTATGGTATGGTGAGTGAGAACTTGTTCAAAACCTTGTTTGCCAATCATCCGTATGAATGGACACCCATTGGATTTGTAGATGATTTAGATGCTGCAAGTTTTGATGATTTGAGAAATTTCTTTCTTCGTTGGTACGGCCCAAACAATGCGACCCTCGTCGTTTCCGGGGATGTTAATCCGGAGCAAGTAAAAGAATGGGTAGTAAAATACTACGGAAGTCTTCAAAAATGTCCGACCGTAAAAAATCAGAAAACCGATGCACCTCTTTTACCAACAGACGTATATGTGCCCATGGCTGACAATATTTATTTGCCTTTGACCTATATGGTTTTTCCAACCATTCCTGAATTTTCTAAAGACAGGGCAGCCCTAGACATTTTGGGATATATCTTGGGTGGAAACAATAATTCACCTTTGTACCAAAAGTTTGTTAAATCTGAAAAAGCAGTACAAGCCAATGCAAGTCATCAAAGTCTTGAATTGAGCGGTATGTTTGGCATTCAAATCGTGGCCAATTACATGGGTATCACCTTTGCCGAAGCAGAAACTATGGTGCGTGAAGTATTGGCAGATTTTGCTAAAAACGGGGTGTCAGACGAAGAACTCAGAAAAGCTAAAACGATTTATAAAACCAGCTTAGTCGATGAATTGAATTCTGTTTCATCCAAGGCCTTGCAATTAAGTCATTGGAATATGATGTTGAACAAGCCTTACAACATGCAAGACGAAATTGATTTGTATGAAAACCTCAGCAAAGAAGACATCATGCGTGTGTTCAATCGCTACGTGAATAATCGCAAAGCCGTTATCATCAACGTAAGCAGAGAAGCCACTCAGGTGAATATAGAAGGCGATGAAGAAAAAAGCAAAAGTGTGAATCCACATGCGAATGAACCTAAGCGCACCGATCCACAATATGCGAACCTAATTTACACTCCTCCGACAGACAATTTTGATCGTGCTAAAAAACCAACCACCCCACCTGCAAAAGAGGTAAAATTTCCTGAGTATTATACCGGTAAGCTCGACAATGGGTTAGAATTCATCGGAACGATTACAGCTGAAACCCCTAAAGTATATATGTACTTAACCATAGAAGGTGGTCATTTACTGGAAGCAGATAAGAAGATTAAAACAGGTACGGCATACTTAACCGCTCAAATGATGGATGAAGGAACCAAAACCCTGACATCGGAACAATATTCCAATGCCTTAGATAATTTGGGTAGCACCATCAGTTTTGGTGCAGGCAATTACAGCACGACCATCTTTGTAGAATCATTGAAGGAGAATCTGGATGCAACTTTATCATTATTAAAGGAAGTACTCTATACCCCGCGATTTGATGATGCTGACTTCCAAAGAATCAAAAAGCAAAACCTTGAAGGGGTTCAAAATCAAAAAACCAATCCGTCTTTAACTGCTTCTAAGGTTTTCAATAAGATCATGTACAAAGGAACCGTACTTGAGACATATTACACCGGTGATTTTAAATCACTCAACAAGTTAACAGTAGAAGAATGTAAATCTTTTTATGACCGATTTTACAGTCCATCCGTGACTAAACTGGCAGTAGCCGGAAATATCACCAAGGAAGAGTTGATGAGCAAAATTGACTTTCTAAAGTCTTGGGCAAAGAAGGACGTCGTTATTCCTGCAATTCCGGAGATTA
>JBIIVF010000107.1:0-8457 GCA_044339595.1 Bacteroidia bacterium | reverse complement strand
TTGTTTCTGATCATCATTCTGGGGTTGCAAAACGCAGCCTTTGCTCAAGAAAAACCCGGCGTTGCCATCGAAATGGGCAACAGTGTGACTTATAGCGGCTATTCAGTGACCGCCGAAGCCCATCTCATTCATGGCAATCATAATCTCTATGCTGGTCCGCGGTTGAATGTGAGCAATACCGTGATGCCTGCTAACCCGATTTGGGGATTGTCATCCGGATATCGTTACATTTTGATGGACAAAGGAAAGGTATTTGCTTCGGCCTGGGCGGTTTATGAAAATCTTGATTTGAGTAAAGTAGCTGCACAAGGATCTTTTGTTCATGAGATTTATGCAGCATTGGCAGCCGGCTGGAGGTTCAATGATGATAAACTCTCCGTTTTGACAGGCCTGGGGCTGGGTGGCTACATTGAACAAAACAAAGTTCTGAATAATACACAAAGAAATACCGGTGGATGGTTAAGGGTTTCGGCTTCATATCGGTTGTTCTAACCTACATTCTATTGACGGGCTGTCAGAAAACAGACCTTTCGCAAACAGCACAGCTAAAATTTGGTAAGATATTGGTGTTCGGTCATGCCGGTGCCGGGATGGGCATTGTGAATACACCCAATCCGCCCAATTCTGAAGAAAGTATTCTAAGTGCCATTGATTTTCATGGGGCCGATGGGGTGGAAGTGGATATTCAGATTCTGAAAGACTCGGTGGTGATAGTTTATCACGACAACGACTTACGTACCCAAACCAATTGTCAGGGCTGTTTGCAGGAAAAAACGTCTGCGGATCTGGCCGATTGTCAGTATCGGAGGGCTTTTATGGCCTCTGATAAAGGATCGATCCTGGTTCAATTAGACAAAATCATTCATCATTTTTCTACTTACAACCCCAAACCTAAAATGAGTTTAAACGTGCAACTTCATTACGATTGCTTGCCTTATGAACTCTGGTTAGCCTACGATCAGGCATTTGTGCATCAGCTTTCAGGTCTTATTGCTGCATCTGCTGCCCATGAATGGGTTTGGATTGAGAGTGAGAATGTCGAATTTCTTCAAAAAATAAGAAGCCAAAATCCTGATTTGAGAACCTTTCTCATACAGTCTATTTCAGAAACTACGGTGCAAGCGGCTAAATCTACCGGATGTATCGGCATGGTTTGTCCATTGGCAGAAACGTCGTCTGCCGATATCAAACTGGCGAGGGATCAAAATCTGTTGATTTCACTCTACAATGCCAACATCCGCAAAGACATCAAAAAGGCCATCCACCTGATGCCTGATTGCATCCAAACGGATAATATTATTCTCACGAAACAGCTGTTAAGGGAGTGATGTTTGACATTTTGCGGAATGATTTGATGCGATTGATTACCTAATTAAGCAAGAATCTTCATGTTATGCGAATTCAGCTGCAGAATCGCAAGAAAAATGATTGACTTTGTTGAATAATATGGTTTTCAGGGCTTTGCCCAAACATTATTTTGCAATGAAAATAAGTACGTTAGCCCCAATTACTTTTTTTGCTTGATCAAAAAAAGTAATCAAAAAAAATCAAGGCTTCATTTCTCTTTTCTATCCGCTACGGCCATGTCGGCGAAGGCCACGATGGGAGCCACTTCTTATATCTATTTGGGTTACCGATGCTTGGAAGTCAACCGATATTAAGAAAAGGAACCGGAGTTTTATCGGCGTTCGCCCATCGCTTTCTTATGTGCTCAATGGGATAACTCATTTTCACGCCTACATAACCAAGCGGAGAACGAAAAGACAAATAAGGCCATTACCCACCCGCAGGCCGGATGCTGCAATGATTCATGTGTGTACCTCGTTATCAAAAAAAACGATGAATGATTGAGGTTATAACAGCCCGCTAACCTTTAGATATAGAAACGTGTATACATTTTGTGGAATGATTCAAAATTTGAATTGATTTTGATTCTTTAAGAATGCTCCAAATATGCAGGAAATAAACATCCCTAAGCAGCCTTTCGGCAACGGGATGGCAGCGATAGCCCGCAGACCAAACGGCCATGGTCAAACCGGGCAGCATGGGGCAACCGGAGGGAGCCACCTATGCTGCCTAGGGTTACCGGCCGGGTGGGCGAGGACTATAAGCGAACAGCCCGAAAATTGCCCCTTAATTAGAGCATTGGAGACCGGTTGCTTCCTCCTTCATCCGCATTTCAACGGACTTTGTCGAAGCGCTCACTAAAGAGCAAAAGATGATGCTACTTTTGCCATACCATGATTCAACTCAAAGGCATTGAAAAATCTTACCGAATGGGTGCCAATACCCTGCGGGTGCTGAAAGGCATTGATTTGAACATTGAAAAAGGGGAGTTGGTCTCTATTATGGGGAGTTCAGGGTCGGGAAAATCAACGTTGCTCAATATCATTGGCATACTCGATAATTATGATACCGGGACTTACCATTTGGATGGAAAGCTGATAAAAGATCTTTCTGAAACGGCATCGGCAGAAATTAGAGGGAAGTCGATCGGGTTTATTTTTCAGTCGTTCAACCTGGTGACGTTTAAAAATGCCCTAGAGAATGTGGCATTGCCGCTGTACTATCAAAATGTGAACCGCGCCAAAAGAAATCTGCTGGCTATGGAATATCTTGATAAAGTTGGCCTCAAAGACTGGGCGCATCATCTACCGAATGAGCTCAGCGGTGGTCAAAAACAAAGGGTCGCAGTGGCAAGGGCCTTGATTACGCGTCCAAAGATTATTTTGGCCGATGAGCCGACCGGAGCGCTTGATTCTGCCACCTCGGGCGAAGTGATGGAATTGCTCATCCAACTAAATAAAGAAGGCAATACCGTGATCATTGTGACCCATGAGCAGGAAGTTGCAGAAAAGACAGATCGGACTATTCATATACGAGACGGATTAATCGTTTGAGATGGAAAGGCTGTATGAAATTTGGGTAAGCATTAAAAACAACAAGCTGAGAACGGCCTTGACCGGATTTAGCGTGGCCTGGGGGATTTTTATGCTGGTGCTGTTGCTGGGAGTAGGCAACGGACTCAGAAATGGGTACAGCCGTGAGTTTGAAGACGATGCCATCAACAGCATCTGGATTTCACAAGGGCAGACTTCTTTGCCCTATAGAGGAATGCAACCCGGCCGATCGATACGCTTTACCAATCAGGATTATGAATATTTACGAGACAACCTGACGGAAACCGATAAAATCTCTTCACGCTGGAATCAATTTGGAGGGTTTATTGTTTCTTATGGCACCGAATCCGGAAGTTATAGCGTTCGGGGTGTTCATCCGGATCATCAGCATGTCGAGAAAACGGAAATCATCACCGGTCGGTTTATCAATGAACCCGATTTTATACAAAAAAGAAAGGTGGTGGCCATTGGTGAAGTGATTGTGAATGAGGTTTTTAAGGGAGAAAATCCCCTGGGTAAATGGCTCGAATTGAATGGGGTGCCATTTCAGGTGGTGGGATCCTACCGGGATATGGGAGCCGAAAATGAGAATAAAGTCGTTTACCTGCCTGTTTCTACGGCCCAGGCTGTTTTTAATGGCGGTAATGAGGTGAATCAGATCTTGCTGACTACCAAAGAATCGAGTATAGAAGCCTCGAAAGTAACGGCTGATAAGATTTTGACCGCGATGGCCGATCGACATCAGTTTGATAAAGCAGACCCGAGGGCCATTTTTGTTCGGAATAACTATGAGAATTTTCAACGATTCATTGTAGTTCTGCAGGGGATGGAAGCATTTATCTGGATTATTGGCATCATGACCATTATAGCAGGAATCGTAGGGGTGAGCAATATTATGATGATTTCAGTGAAGGAAAGAACCAAAGAGATTGGCATTCGAAAAGCATTGGGGGCAAAACCTGCTTCTATTGTGGCCATGATTGTTCAAGAGGCGGTGATCATTACTTCGGTAGCCGGTTATCTTGGATTGGCTTTTGGGATTTTATTACTGGAAGGCATCGGAAGCATGATTCCATCAGAGGGCGCCGTTTTTGCCAATCCTGAGGTGAAATTTGGCGTTGCGGTATCGGCCACCTTGTTGCTCATTGTTGCCGGTTCACTGGCCGGATTTTTTCCTGCGTTGAAAGCAGCGCGACTCAGACCGGTAGATGCCTTGAAAGACGAATAAAAAGGCGAAATTCGCACCTTCAATCTATCGTTATCATGTTTAAGAAGACATTATCGCTGTTGGTGAGTTATTTTTTCAGAGGACTCATCGTAGTTACTCCCATTATTGTTACCGTTTACTTGTTCTATCATACCATCACCTGGTTGGATAACTTGGTAGGGGTGAAAATCCCGGGTTTGGGTTTTTTGATTTCATTGACCGGCATTACGTTGATAGGTTTTTTTGGTACCGGGCTGATTACCAAGCCGATATTTGATATTTTTGATAACCTGATGGACAAAACGCCTGGGGTGAAGTTTATTTATTCATCGGTGAAAGACATGCTGGAAGCCTTTGTGGGAGATAAGAAGAAATTTACAGAGCCCGTGCTCGTTGAAATGACTACATCCGGCATCATGAAAATTGGATTTGTGACTAAAACAGATCTCAGTGATTTGGGATCCGACAAAAATTTGAAGGATTATGTAGGGGTTTATTTCCCGCATTCCTATAATTTTTCCGGCAACCTGTTTATTGTGCCCAAATCAAAGCTTGTGGTGCTCAAAGGCAAGAACAGTGATTTGATGAAGATGGTGGTTTCAGGAGGGGTCACCGAAAGCATTTTAAAAGCCGGGAAGGAAGAAGAATCCGAAGCTTAATTCACCTGCTCGAGTCCCATGCTTTCAGCATAAGATTTTAGGCGATCGCGCAATTTGCGTTTGGCTACAAATATTCTGGTTTTTACCGTTCCAATCGGAATGTTTAACTCCTCAGCAATTTCGTGATATTTGAATCCCAGCATGTTTAGTTCGAAAGTGATTTTTAGATCATCACTGAGCGATTTGATGGCATGTTCGAGATCTTTTCTGAGAAACTTGGTCTCTCCCAGATTCTCCGTTACGTTACTGGATGAATCGAGATAGTAATTGTTCTCTGTTGAATCTATAAACGTATTGCGTTTCACTATGCGGCGATAGTTGTTGATGAAACTGTTTTTCATAATGGTGTACAACCATCCTTTCAAATTGGTGCCATCCATAAATTTTTCACGATAGGTAAATGCTTTCAACATGGTTTCCTGAACCAGGTCATTGGCATCTTCTTCATTTCTGGTAAGTTGTAATGCAAAATGCTTCAGCGGTTTTTCCTGTGAAGAAACTTTAAGATTAAATTCTGGTATAGTCATATGGATGGATTGTCTTAAATTCTTCAACAAATCTACGGAGGCTTTTTTTGATATCCAATCCTTTTTGTTTAATTATTTTTAAAAAAGAGTGAACAAAATACGTTAGTACTTGAAATACAATTAGTTAACGAATTATTGTATTTCCTTATGTCGATATCGACAGATCAAATTAGAATTATAAGTAACAGAAAAACAGCGAATTATGTAATTAATAGATTGTATGTATATACATATTTTTACAATGAAATGATAAATAAAACCGCACGATTGTTCACCTCCATATCAAATTGCTTGAACAAAATACAAACAACCGCTCCACTTTACTGTTGAATGAGAAACGGCAGCATTTTAATTTGTGCTATGTTTGAAGTGAAACTATGATTGTAACTGTTTTTCGTAAGGAGCATTTTAATGCGGCGCACAGGCTGAATAACCCTGAATGGTCGATAGACAAGAACCGGGAGATTTTTGGATTGTGTAATAATAACAATTTTCACGGGCACAATTATACCCTGGTGGTGAAACTTAAAGGAGAAACCGATCCGGAAACGGGATACTTGATGGATTTAAAAATTTTGAAGGACCTCATTCATGAAGAAGTGATAGAACCCTTTGATCATTCTAATTTGAATTTGGATTTAACCGAATTCAAGAATTTAAATCCAACGGCAGAAAACATTGCCTTTGTGATTTGGAACAAATTAAGAAAGAGAATAGACCATGCCATCAAGCTGGGAGTTATATTATATGAAACAGAAAGAAACTACGTAGAATATGAAGGAGAATAAAGAACAAGATCCATACGAAGAGAGCCACCTTGGTTCTTCCATAGAAACGCCGATCAGGCCGGATGCCTTTGATTTGTCGGATGATGAAAAAATCGAGGCGATCGAAAAGCACGTTGAAGCCATCTTGCACATCATCGGCATGGATTTGACGGACGACAGCTTAAAACGCACTCCGCATCGGGTAGCGAAAATGTACGTAAAGGAAACTTTCGCCGGTTTACATCCTGAAAATAAGCCAAAAGTAACCCTGTTTGAAAATAAGTACCAATACAATCAGATGTTGGTAGAAAAGAACATTCAGGTTTATTCTATGTGCGAACACCACCTCGTGCCCATCATTGGCAAATGTCATGTGGCCTATATTTCTAATGGAGAAGTGATAGGCTTATCCAAAATTAACCGCATTGTGAAGTATTTCAGCAAACGACCCCAAGTGCAGGAAAGACTCACTCAACAAATCATGGAAGAATTGAAATCGGCTTTAAAAACCAATGATGTTGCCGTGGTGATTGATGCCGCCCACATGTGTGTGGCGACCCGAGGAATTGAAGATGTGAACAGCAGCACGGTTACCGCTGCCATCAGCGGGCAGTTTAAAGATGAGGCAACGCGGGCAGAATTCCTAAAATATATCAGTTTAGGAAACTGATTCTGCGGACAATTCGACTTCCCACCTTCGGGCATTTTTATTTATTTTGCGTGCATGTTCAGAACTGCACTATTTCTATCGTTGATCTTTTTAACTCTGTGGTCGGATGCCCAATCATTCGATAAATGGCAATCATCTTATAACGAACTATACTGGAAAAACAGAAAACCCTTTGAAGGCTATTGGCAACAGGATGTTCATTACAGCATTCGTGCGCGTTTAGATGACAAAACTGACATCATCACTGCCAGTGAGATTTTGACCTATCAAAACAATTCACCGGATACCTTATATGAGGTATATTTCCACTTGTATCAAAATGCCTTTCAACCGGGTTCCTATATGTCTGAGCTCATGGAATCGGGCAAAATTGAGACCACGTATGGCAAATATGAAGCCCAGAAATTGGGGACGGAAATATTGGAAGTACAACAGGGAGAAAGCAAAATTACCCCGATTTTCGACAATACCATCATGCGTCTTAATTTGGTGGAGCCCATCCTGCCCGGCAGGCGCGCTGAATTTTATATTGCTTTTAAAACCTATTTCGATCACGGCAGTTTAAGACGTCGGATGAAGCTGTTTGATCACGATGGCGTGAAGCATTATGACGGCGTTCATTGGTATCCCCGAATCTGTGTGTATGATCGTAAATTCGGATGGACCACTGATCAGCATCTTGGAAAGGAGTTTTATGGAGACTATGGGGTATATGACGTTGAATTGCAGCTTCCTGCACCCTATATCATCGAAGCCACCGGGGTGTTGGTGAATGAAAAAGAAGTGCTTCCGGATGCGCTTAGACAAAAAATTGATATCAAGAATTTTGAAAATTATGTAGGCGCATTAACCAAACCGGTTCCGGATGACGGAACATATAAAAACTGGCGTTATCATGCTGAAAATGTGCACGATTTTGCCTTTACCGCAGATCCAACCTATCGCATCGGCGAGGTGGTTTGGAATGGCATTCGATGCATCGCCATCGCCCAGGAACCCAATGCCGCAGGTTGGCAAAAAACTGCCCAATTTGTGGCCGATGTGGTTAAAACTTATTCAGAAGATTTTGGGATGTATGCCTATCCTAAAATGGTAGCCGCCGATGCACGGGATGGAATGGAATATCCGATGCTCACATTAAATGGCGGCAGTTGGCCAGGACATCGTTATGTGATTGCCCATGAAGTAGGGCACAACTGGTTTTTTGGCATGGTGGGCAACAACGAAACCTATGCTGCCGGTATGGATGAAGGATTTACCCAATTTCTGACGGCCTGGTCGTTGAAGAAAACGGCGAAAATATCCGGATTTCCAAATGCCGTAGATCCGGGAGTCGTGTATATGGGCTATATGAATCATGCCACGCAGGACAATACCGCTCGACTCAATATCCATTCTGATAATTTCGGATCGGCCGAACGGCACGGAGGCGGTTATGGTCAGGTGTATTACAAAACGGCTACCATGCTCTACAATTTGCAATATGTTTTGGGGGATGCCTTGTTTGAAGATGCCATGAAACACTACTTCAACCAGTGGAAATTTGCCCATCCTTATTGGGAAGACTTTAGAAATTCCATCATACAATATACCAAGGTTGATTTGAATTGGTTCTTTGATCAGTGGCTCACGACAACCCAAACCATCGACTACAAGGTAGGTAAAATCAAACGTTTAAAGAGCAGTGGAAAGGCGGCCTATGCTTATGAAGTTACCTTGAAGCGCAA
>JBIIVF010000106.1:0-8464 GCA_044339595.1 Bacteroidia bacterium | reverse complement strand
CAGGAATTTATCCGGTGGATAACGACGATTTCGAAGAATTGCGCGAAGCGATGGCGAAGTTGCAATTGAATGATGCTTCTCTGGTTTTTGAACCGGAAACTTCAGCCGCTTTGGGATTCGGTTTCCGATGCGGATTTTTGGGAATGCTTCATATGGAGATTATTCAGGAACGCCTCGAAAGGGAATTCGGTATGACGGTGATTACCACCGTGCCCAACGTGCGTTATTTTGCGCACACCAAAAAAGAAGGCAAAATTGAGGTGGATAATCCAACAGATTTGCCGGATCCGAGCAAATTGGAATTTGTGGAGGAACCTTACATCAGTGCTCAAATTATCACATCTGCCGATTATGTGGGATCAGTGATGCAGTTGTGCATGGAAAAAAGAGGGATTCTCAAGAATCAAACCTATTTGACCACCAACCGCATTGAATTGAGCTTTGAAATGCCCATGGCGGAGGTGGTTTTTGATTTTTACGATAAACTCAAAAGTATTTCACGCGGATATGCCAGTTTCGATTATCATCCGATTGATTACCGCGAATCGACGTTGGTTAAACTCGATATTTTTCTAAACAGCAAGCCTGTAGATGCTTTATCGGCGATCATTCACCGCGATCGCGCCTACGATTATGGAAAACGCATATGCGAAAAACTGAAAGAACTGATTCCAAAACAACAGTTCGAAATTGCCATCCAAGCCGGTATCGGCGCGAAAATTATTGCCCGAGAAACCATCAAGGCCATGAGAAAAGATGTTACAGCCAAGTGTTACGGAGGGGATATTTCTCGTAAAAGAAAACTGCTCGAAAAGCAGAAAGCCGGTAAAAAACGCATGCGACAGGTTGGAAATGTGGAGATTCCGCAGAGTGCGTTTATGGCGGTGCTGAAAATCAATGATTAATTATGAAGGATTAATGATTAAACGATGAAACGATACATCACTAAATCACTAAATCATTGAATTACCTCATCATTACATCGTTACATCACTACATCATTACATCGCTGCATCACTACATCACTACATCACTTCATTATTTCATCATTTTCAATCTTAAGCTGTTGCTGACAACGCTCACGCTGCTCAGGGCCATGGCGGCGCCGGCGATCATGGGATTCAATAAGAATCCGTTGATCGGGAACAACACGCCTGCTGCCAGCGGGATGCCGATAATATTATAAATAAAAGCCCAAAAAAGATTTTGCTTGATGGTGGCTGATACTTGTTTCGACAATTGAATGGCTGCCGGAATTTTCATCAAATCGGATCCGATGAGGGTCATACCGGCTACTTCTTTGGCTATATCGCTGCCTTTTCCCATGGCAATGCTCACATCAGCCTGAGCCAATGCGGCGCTGTCATTGATGCCATCGCCAACCATGGCCACAGTATGCCCTTGTTGTTTGAGGTTTATGATGAAGTCTGATTTTTCGGAAGGCGTTACTCCTGCTTTAAAATGTTTGATTCCAACCATTTCGGCGACATGGGCGGCTGTTTTCTCCTGATCGCCGGTGAGCATGAAAACGTCAATGTGCTGATTTAGTAAAGTGTCCACTGCATTTTTTGAATGCGCTTTAACAGGATCTGCAATCGAAAAAACGGCCAACAAAGTTGAATCTTTTGCGAAGGCGATGACCGTTTCTCCCCGAAGTTGATGTTCGGTGGTCCATTTTTGGACTTCTTCCTCCATGTTTCCGCCATTTTCGGTGTACCACGACAGACTGCCTGCGCGAAATAAATGGTTTTGAAAGGTGGCCTGAACCCCTTTGCCGGTAACGCTTTCAAAATGTTGTAAATCAACGGATTCAATGGATCCGAGGTGTTGTATGATGGCATCCGCCAAGGGATGCTCTGATTGGGTTTCCAGGGCATGTAGAATGGATTTAAAAGTCGCTGAGTCTTCCATCCATCGCACATCGGTTACGGTTGGTTTTCCTTCCGTTAAGGTACCGGTTTTATCCAATACAACGGCACTGATTTTAGCTGCTTTTTCCAGGTTTTCAGCATCTCGGATTAAAATGCCGTTTTCAGCTCCTTTGCCAATTCCTACCATGATGGCAGTTGGTGTGGCCAGTCCGAGGGCACAAGGGCAGGCAATGATCAAAACGGTGACCATGGCCATCAATCCGTGCGAAAACCCATTTTGATTTGCCAAAAGTAACCACAAAATGAAGGTTAAAACAGCAATACCCACCACCACCGGTACAAATACAGCCGCAATTTTATCGACCTGCTTCTGGACAGGTGCTTTGCTTCCTTGGGCATCTTGCACCAACTGTATAATTTGAGCCAGCATGGTTTCGGAGCCGAGTTTTTCTGCCTGATATTGCAGACTTCCTTTTTGGTTGACCGAACCGGCGAAAATGGATGTTCCTTTTTCTTTATTCACCGGAATGGGTTCGCCACTGAGCATACTTTCATCCAAGAAGGAATGACCTTCACTGACTATGCCATCAACGGCAACACGTTCGCCCGGTTTCAATAATATGATATCGCCTTTTTTGATGGCCTCTACCGGGATTGAAAGCCATGTTCCATCCGATTGCAAAATACTGCTGTATTTGGGCTGGAGTCCCATGAGTTTTTTGATGGCAGCAGCGGTATTCGCTTTGGCGTTTTCTTCCAGCAGTTTTCCGAGCAATATAAAGGCAATGACTACCGCAGACGCTTCGAAATAGACATGGGCATGCAATCCGCGTTGATGCCAGAATTCAGGAAAGAGCATATTCACTGCGCTGAAAAGGTAGGCCGTTCCGGTACTGAGCGCCACGAGGGTGTCCATGTTGGCAGAACGGTGTCGTGCCCTTTTCCAGGCATGGATAAAGAAATGTCTTCCGAAAATGAACAAAACCGGAGTGGTGAGCAGCCACATGATTTCATTGGCATACGGCATATTCATAAAAAACATACCGATGATCATGACGGGAACTGCCAGCAAAATAGCGCCGATGGTTTTGTTTTTAAGGGCTTTGTGTTGGGCTATTTTTAGTTTTTCAAGGGTGTCAGTTTCATCTTCCTGATTTTCGGGCAATAAGTCATATCCCATGGCTTGCACCGCTTTTCTCATGTCTTGAATGCTGACCATGTTGGGCAGATATTCAACGGAAACGCGGGCAGAAGCAAAATTAACGGAAGCATCGATGATCCCGGGCAGGGTTTTGAGAATACTTTCTACACTCACAGCACAAGCGGCACAAGTCATCTCCAAAACGGGGATGCTGCGTTTTAATAAAGTGACCTCATAGCCCAGTTTTTGGATGATTTGAATGGCTTGATGAACAGAATCGGTCGTCTCAGCTTGAAGGAGCACGCGTCGGTTGTTGAATTCAGTTTTGACAGATGGTATGCCGGATAGGTCTTTTAAGGCATTTTCAATCAAAACTGCGCAATGATCGCTGTCCATGCCGAGGATGGGGAGGATGAAGGAGGTGGTGGTGGCTAGGTTGGACATGATGATATAAACACGAAGATAGTCATTAGGGTCTTAAGCTACTTGAATTAGAAGTAGAATTAAAGACGCATTTATTCTTTTACCTGCTCTATGAATGGAAGATTGGTGGGTTCAAAGCAGAAAATAGCTTCAATAGGACCTGCAAAGGTTTTTAAATTGGCCGCGAAGTCTGTTGAGGAGGATTCGTTTAACTTAAATTACCGTTTAAGCCTAATACCCCAGCGTTTTCATCATGCTCTTATAGCTTTGTTCTTTCGAAAAAATACGGGTGTAAATTTCACCATCTTCTTTGTCGATGATGATGTGTTTGGGTGCAGGAATTAAACAATGTTGTATGCCGCCATATCCGGCCAATGATTCTTGATAGGCACCGGTATTGAAGAATCCGAGGTAAAGGGGTTCTTCAGGATCGTACAAAGGCAAATAAATGGCATTCACATGTTGTTCACTGTTGTAATAATCATCGCTGTCGCAGGTCAAACCGCCCAATAATACGCGCTCATAGGTTTCTTCCCAGCGGTTTACAGGCAACAAGATGAACCGTTTGTTGATGGCCCAGCTATCCGGCAAGGTGGTCATGAAACTGCTGTCGATCATATTCCATTTCTCACGGTCGTTCTGTTGCTTCTGACTCAAAACAGAGAAGATAGCTCCGCCACTTTCACCTACAGTGAATGAACCAAACTCGGTAAAGAGATCCGGTTCAGGCACATTGTTGTCTGTACATACCTGTTTAATCTGCCTTACAATCTCTTCTGCCATGTAGGCATAATCGTAATCAAAGCTAAGGCTGTTCTTGATCGGGAAGCCACCACCAATGTTCAGGGAATCTAATTCCGGACAAACCTTTTTTAATTCACAATACACACCCAGGGCCTTGTGCAATTCGTTCCAGTAGTAGGCCGTATCCATAATTCCGGTATTGATGAAGAAGTGAAGCATCTTCACTTCGATGTTTTTATTCGCCTTTAAAACCTTTTTGTAAAAGGGTACGATGTCTTTATAACCAATGCCCAGGCGGGAAGTGTAGAATTCGAATTTTGGCTCTTCTTCTGCGGCAATCCTTATGCCTACTTTGAACTTTTTCTTGCTGATATTGGTCAGCGTTTCTATTTCTTTAAAATTGTCTATGATCGGATAGGTGTTCTCAAATCCCATATCAATAAGATTCGACAATCGCTCCAAATATGCATCGGTTTTAAATCCATTGCTGATAATGTATTGATTTTTAGAGATTTTTCCTTCACGATAAAGACTCATGATGATTTCGATATCAAATGCACTCGAAGTCTCAATATGAATCTCATTTTTAAGGGCTTCTTCTAATACAAAATAGAAGTGCGAACTCTTGGTGCAATAAGCAAAATGGTACTTGCCTTTGTAATCTACTTTGGCCATTCCCACATTAAACCAGGTCTTTGCTTTTTTAATATTCTCTGATATTTTGGGTAGATAAGTGAATTTAAGCGGTGTTCCATACTGTTTGATGAGGTCCATCAGGTTGATATCATGAAACTCAAGGTTGCTGTTGTCGTCCAGTTTGAATTCGTCCTGAGGAAAGAAAAAAGTTTGTTCAATGAGGTCTCTGTATTTGTTTTTCATGAATGTAACGCAGTTGCTTGGATATATTTTATGCAAAGTAAGTGAGTTGGAGTTGAATTGAAAAGAGAAATTCAAAGTGGTTCAAAAATTTAATCGTTTTCGTGCCACAATCTTTCGATCTTTCCTCTATAGATTAGTTTTGAAGCATTAAATTCGCCCTTCTTTTCGAAAAAATTGGAAAACGAACTCACATTATTCTCTGAAGGCAGCATCGAGGTGTTGGGAGCACGGGAACACAACCTTAAAAATATTGACCTCGTCATTCCGAGGCATAAATTGGTCGTATTTACCGGTCTGTCAGGAAGTGGTAAATCAAGTTTAGCATTTGATACCATTTTTGCCGAAGGGCAGCGAAGGTATATGGAGAGCTTTTCTGCGTATGCGCGTCAATTTATCGGAGAAATGAAACGCCCGGATGTCGATAAAATCAATGGATTAAGTCCGGTGATTTCGATAGAGCAGAAAACGGTGAACAAAAACCCTCGTTCTACGGTGGGCACAATCACAGAAGTATATGACTTTCTTCGTCTGTTATATGCAAGGGCCGGAGATGCTTATTCCTATGTTTCCGGTGAAAAAATGGTGAAATACAGTGAAGAACAAATCATTGGAATTGTAACCGAACGGTATACCGGGAAGAAAATCACCATATTGGCCCCCTTGGTGAAAGGCCGTAAAGGGCATTACCGCGAATTATTTGAACAGACCATAAAACAAGGGTATTCACGATTAAGGGTCGACGGCATTGTGATTAAAATCGAGCCGGGAATGCAGCTCGACCGATACAAGGTGCATGATATAGAGTTGGTGATTGATCGTTTGGATGAAGATTCATTGCAGCGATCCAGGGTTTCTGAAGCAGTGAAAACGGCTTTAAAAACGGGTAAAGGGGTGATGGCCGTGCATGAAGAGGGGGAAGGTCCTTTGGCTTATTTCAGTCGAAATCTGATGGATGCCGTTTCCGGATTGTCTTATGATGAACCCCAACCGAACACCTTCTCTTTTAATTCGCCTTATGGTGCTTGTCAGCGTTGTAACGGATTGGGTACCATTTCTGAAATAGATATGAAGGTGATTATTCCGGACCCTTCGCTCAGCATAAATAAGGGAGGCATTGCGCCACTTGGGGAGATTCGTGAGAATTGGACGTTTACCCAAATAAGGGCCATCGCCAAAAAAATGAAATTTAGCCTCGCAGACCCGATCTCATCTTTGAATCAAAAGGTGATGGATTTGCTGTTAAATGGCTCAGAAGAAAAATTCGAAGTTCAGCATACATACAGCGGCGGAGGGAAACAAACCTACGAAACAACGTTCAAGGGCATCATTCCGATGATTCAGTCGGCGTATCATGAAAAGAGTCAGGATAGTCTCAATCAATGGGCGGAAGAATTCATGAATCCTGTAGATTGTCCTGAATGTGGCGGTCAGCGTTTGAATAAAGAAGCACTTTCATACCGTTTCGGGGATAAAAATATTGCTGAATTGGCGATGATGAGCATTTCAAAACTTCATGAATGGATACACAATGTGGATGCATTTATGAGTGGTCGTCAGCAGATTATAGCAGAAGAAATTTTGAAGGAAATTAAATCGCGCCTTCAATTCTTGCTCGATGTAGGTTTGGGATATCTCAGCTTAAACAATCCGGCCAGAACTTTATCCGGCGGTGAGGCACAACGCATTCGTTTGGCTACCCAAATCGGTTCTCAGTTAGAAGAAGTGCTGTATATTTTGGATGAACCAAGTATCGGATTGCATCAAAGGGATAACCACCGTTTGATTGGATCGCTCAAAAAGCTACGAGACATTGGCAATACGGTTATTGTGGTGGAACACGACCGCGATATGATTGTTGAAAGCGATTATGTGGTGGACATTGGTCCGGGTGCAGGTGTGCATGGCGGCAGAATTGTAGCTTCAGGAACATGGCAGCAAATGCAAAATGCGGATACCACTACTGCACGTTATATCGACGGCAGGAGCAGGATTGAGATTCCGGCATTAAGAAGGGAAGGTAAAGGTAGGTCGCTTACCTTAACGGGCTGCAAGGGCAATAACTTGAAGAATATATCTGTTTCATTCCCACTCGGAAAATTCATCTGTGTTACGGGCGTTTCAGGAAGCGGAAAATCAACGCTGATCAACGAAACCCTTTATCCCATTCTGGCAACGCACGTGTATGAAAGCAGAAAAAAACCGCTTTCCTATGATAAGATCGAAGGGTTAGAACATATAGACAAAGTCATTCGAATCGACCAAAGTCCGATTGGCAGAACACCGCGCTCAAATCCTGCCACTTATGTGGGTTTCTTCACAGAAATCAGAAACCTGTATGCGACGCTTCCTGAAGCCAAAATTCGGGGCTATAAACCCGGACGATTTAGTTTTAATGTGAAAGGAGGCCGCTGTGAAACATGTGGAGGGGGCGGAATGCGGGTGGTGGAAATGAATTTCCTTCCGGATGTAGAAGTCGAATGCGAATCTTGTCAGGGTAAACGTTACAACCGCGAAACACTTGAGGTGCGTTTTAAAGGAAAATCCATCAGCGATGTACTCAATATGAGTGTTGAAGAAGCCGTTTCGTTTTTCGATGCCATTCCTTCGATATACAGAAAAGTAAAGGCTTTGTCGGATGTGGGATTAGGATATATCACCCTCGGTCAAAGTTCAACCACCATCTCAGGGGGTGAAGCTCAAAGGGTAAAATTGGCAACAGAATTGTCTAAAATCGGCACCGGAAATACCTTTTATATTCTCGATGAACCCACAACCGGTCTCCATTTTGAAGATATCAGACAGTTGTTGGGTGTATTGAATGAATTGGCAGATAAAGGCAACACGATTTTGGTGATTGAACATAATTTGGATGTGGTAAAAGTAGCGGATTATGTCATCGACATCGGACCGGAAGGAGGAGCAGCCGGGGGTGAAGTGCTCGTGACCGGGACTCCTGAAGACATTGCGGCTCATGCCCACAGTCACACCGGAAAATATCTGGCTTTGGAACTTTCAGGCGCCGGTTCTGCGGTCTAGAAGGATAAAATTATCTTGATTTAATGACCCGATAATTGGTTTTTGTGTCGCCTTTCGACCCAATCATTTCCAAGAAGTAAACACCGGCACTAAGATGATTCGTTTCGATCTGCATAGATTCTTTCCCGTTAGAATCACCTTGATGGACGATGATTCCTAAGTTATTGCGTAAAACCCATTGAAAAACACCTCCATCTATGGCCTGTATGTTCAAAACATCCACCATCGGATTGGGATAAACTTTGAATGCAGATGTTGCCTGTTTTAAAGCAGGTTGGATGCTAACACTTTTAAATATTTTGGCTTCCACCTGATTGGTTTGATGGAATTCTTCGAGATCGAAAACTACGTCCGCTTTATTATAAATTTT
>JBIIVF010000105.1:0-8479 GCA_044339595.1 Bacteroidia bacterium | reverse complement strand
TGAGTACCACCAATTGCAGGAAGTTCTCGGACCAAAAGGAGCCTCAAAAAGAACCGCCATCGCCATTTATAAGTATAAAAAATCATGAAACATAAAGCACTCAGATTGATCGTCATTTTTAGTTTGTCATGGACCGTTTTGTTCCTGACCGGTTGCAAATCAAAAAAAGTAGCCGGCACCCACGAATTGAACTTAACCTTTTCAAGTTCTCAAGAATACTGCGGCGGCGCTGCCCCTTCAGAAGAGATGCTCAAAGAATTGAGTACGCCTAAAATTTTGCCAAATACCACTGTTTATTTTGTTAAACGCAACGATGAAGGGAATACCATTGAAGAAATTCCTTATACCACCGATAACAAAGGGAAGCTGAAAATAAATTTGATCCCGCATCATTATTACATTTATTCCATGAGCCAAAAGCAACTGGAAGAGATGGTTTCAAAAATGGATGAACAAGCCACAGAATGCACCCGGCAGCATATGCATCAATCCGCTTTTGACTTTCCGGTATTTGAGGATATCGAAGCAAAAATTGTGATTCACACCCGCTGCAATCCTTGCTTGCCACCTGCACCCTGAAAAATAATTCACATTATCTTAGTGTCATTTTAACACATATTCAAAAATCTTCTATATTTGCTCTGACGCAAACAGAAGATGTATGAACAAATTTATACGTATATTATTCATTTTTAGCTTCTTACACACGACCACCGAAGGTTTCTCACAAAACGGTTCGCTCAACGGAGTCGTAAAAGATGAGAACGGAGATCCGCTCATTGGAGCCACCATCCTGGTTGAATCCAACAAATTAGGGACCGTGACGGATGGAAGTGGTAACTACACCTTGAATCTGCCTGCCGGAACCTTCAAGGTAGTTTATGAGTACATTGGATATCTGAAAGAAATTGAAACCGTAAAAATTACCGCCGGAGGCAACACACGAAAAGATGTGATGTTGAAAGAAGAAAACAAAAGCTTCAAAGAAGTGGTTGTAGTGGGATATGGTTCAAAAATTAAGCGTGACGTAACAGGATCTGTGATTAAAGTAACCGGGAAAGAAATCACCGACATGCCGGCCCCCAGTTTTGAAGCCGGATTGCAGGGAAAAGCCGCCGGGGTACAAGTGACCGTTGGCAGTGGTGTGGCCGGTTCTGCATCTTTGGTAAGAATCCGGGGTGTGGCATCCATATCCGCGAATGGCGACCCTTTATATGTAGTGGATGGGATTCCCATTACCCAAAATTACTTTATCAACGGTAACAACGGTGGATTTAACAACAACCCTTTGGCCACCTTGAATCCGGAAGACATCGAATCTGTTGATATTCTTAAAGATGCCGCAGCTACTTCAATCTATGGATCAAGGGGTGCCAACGGAGTAGTGCTCATCACTACAAAAAGAGCCGGCAAAAAAGGACTTCGGTTTGATTTTACCTCCCGCGTGGGCACATCACAAGCCACCTATAAGCCTCAAATGCTGAATAGCAAACAATTTTTGCAGATGTATCAGGAAGCCTGGGAAAATGACGGAGGCACCGGAAGAGCGCCCCTTCCCAACAATGTGAGCTGGGAAGATGCTGAAAAAACAAATACCAACTGGGTGGATGAAACCATGGGCATCGGTTTTAAACAGATGTATTCACTGGGGACTACCTATCGCACTGATAAACTTGGAATATTTGCCGGTTTAACCTATGATAACAATGGCAGTTTTGTGATTGGGAGTGCCTATGAAAGAGCATCTGCGAGGGTGAATCTCGACTATCAACCCATCAAAGACCTCGATTTGAGTTTGAGCAGCTCTTTCAGCAACGGAAGAAACAAAAGGGTGGATGGCGCCTGGAGTGGTGGGTTTGGCGCTGCTATGAGCACAGCATTGCCGATATATCCTATCCGAAATCCGGACGGTACCTTCTGGAATGCCAACAACGGTGGATGGAATCCGGTAGCGATGCGAGAACTGAAAGACTGGAGAACCACAGAAAACAGAACCATCAATAACCTTCGGGCGACTTATCGCTTGTCAAAAAAATGGAATCTAACCGGATCAGGTTCGCTTGATTATATGGATTTCAGAGAAGACATTTATGAGCCCAAAGCCCTGATCAATACCGATCATGCCGGCATTGCGAAACAATCTCCGAAGGAAAACCTGAATTTCAACTATAACCTCGTAACCAACTACGAATTGTATTCCGACACTTTTCATCAATTTGACGTAATGGTAGGGACTGAATTTCAGCGATCTAACAACAATTCGAGATACATTGAAGTAACCGATATTGGCAATGCCTTGTATGAAAACGAAGATGTCGGCGATAAATCGACCCGCATCAAGCGATACAATGCTACCGAAGCTTTCGCCTTTAACAGTTATTTCGCTCGATTTGATTATAAATTGAGAAATAAATACATTTTTCAGATTACCACACGGGCCGATGGTTCGTCGAGATTTGGGCCGAACAATGCCTACGGGTTTTTCCCTGCCGCCTCGGCGGGATGGATCATCAGCGATGAGAAATTCATGAAGCGCATTCCGCAGATGAACATGTTAAAACTCAAAGCCGGTTTAGGAAGAACAGGAAATACACCCAATGAAAATTATGCCTGGAGAGGCACCTTTACCCCTGCGGCCAATACCTATCGCTACAATGGTGAACCCAGCATCTTCCCTACCCGACTCGAAAATCCTGATTTAAGATGGGAAACTTCAGATGTATTCGACATCACCCTTGAAGGCGGGATTTACAGAAATCGCATCACTTTCGAAATTTCATATTACAATAAAAAAACCAAAGACGTTTTGCTTGATTTGGCCATACCAAAATCTGTGGGATTCTCTTCCTATTACGACAATGTGGGCGCCATCCGCAACACCGGATTAGAATTCAGCATCAATAGCCGGAACTTCGCTAAAAAATACTTTTCATGGACCACCAACTTCAACATAGCGCGGAATTACAACAAGATTCTTGATATCGGCATTTACACGCAAGATGCAGTTTCAGGGGGCACCAATGATACCCGTGTGGTGATTGGCGAACCCGTAGGAACCAACTACCTCGTTAAATTTTCCCATGTAGAAAAAGCCACAGGAAGACCGGTTTATCTCGATAAAAATGGCAATGAAACCTATACCTGGAGCAATGAAAACCGAGTTGCTGTAGGCAGTGTATTGCCCAAAGCGGTAGGTGGACTTACCAATAATTTTGTTTACAAAAACTGGAATTTGAGCAGCTTGTTTGTCTTTAAAATTGGCGGCAACATTTATAACTCATCGGCCAAACGTCAAAACGGCGTTGTTACCGATTGGAATATGACCACCGATTATTTTGATCATTGGCGCCAGCCGGGAGACGATGCCAAATATCCCAAATTATCCAAAGAAACGGATGCGTATGGATTGCCGCCCGATCCATATCAATATAACACCACCCTATTTTTGGAAGATGGAAGTTATTTAAGATTGAGAAACCTCGCTATAGGATATAATTTGCCAACAAAGTGGTTCAAAAACAAGGTAAATTCCTTTAAAGTGATTTTTACCGGAACCAACCTACTCACCTTCACACCTTACACCGGCGGTGATCCGGAAATTGCCCGTGACTTTGAAAATCCGGCAGACCGAAACATGAGCAGTAACATTACCTATCTGACCGCTCCGCAAGAAAAATCTTATTCATTAACCATCAACATTAATTTCTGATCGAGCCATGAAAAAGAGAACCCATATAATCGCCCTTTCTTTGATTCTTTTGATGGCTGCCGAATTTCAATCCTGCAAGAAAGCCCTCGATTTAAAACCTGAAAATCTCACTTTATCTGAGGATGCCATCAAGACCACGGCCGATGTGCAGGCATTGCTCAATTCGTGTTATGATGAATTCGCCAATTTGATGAACGGTTCCGTGCAGAATTTACACGAACTGCGCGGTGAAAATCTGGCGGCACCTTTAAATTCATCCGGAAGCCTGTACTTTACCGTTTATAACCGGGGAACCTTTTCATTCAGAACTGCGGAAAAAGAATACCTCGATTTTTACAATTGCATCCTGCGCATCAATACGATTTTTAGCCGCATGAATCAGGCTGCCGACATGACTGCCGAACAAAAAAGCCGGATTGAAGGGGAAGGTTATTTCCTTCGTGCCTGGTGTCATTGGGAATTGGTAAAATTATGGGCTCAACCTTATGGATTTACGGCAGACCATAGTCATCCCGGCGTGCCCATTCGCATTTTAGCCGATAAAAATGTAGAATTACGCAGTACGGTTGGACAAGTCTATTCACGAATATTGGAAGATTTAAAAACAGCCGAAGGATTGATTCCTGAAACCAACGGAAATTATGCCAATAAAGATGCAGTGAAAGCTTTAAAGGCAAAAGTGTATTTCCTTATGAATGATTATGCCAATGCCTTTAAATATTCAGATGAATTGATAGAAAGCAGTAAATATACCTTTTCTGATACTTTATCCAGATTTGTAAAAGGAGCGCCGGAAGAAGTGATCTTCCAACTGATTAGCACCGGTAACAGCGATAACCGTGCATCCTCCATGATCAGCAATTATCGTTCAGACAATAACCCCAATCCGGCGTTGAAACCTACCCGTGCATTTTTTGAAATCGCCAGAAATACCGATGACGCTCGAAGTACTTTTTATGAAGTAAAGAATGAAGGAAAATCCAATGAGTTCATTCTTTGCCATAAATTTGACAAAGACTATTTCAATGTTCCGTTGTTATATATAACCGATATGCATCTGATTAGAGCGGAGAGTATTACCGAAATTAGCGGAAATAAAGCCGCCTCCATTGCCGATCTTCAAAAAATTCGGACCAGAGCCTATGGCACCAGTAGACCGCCCATCCAGGCAGATATCGATTTAAAAAGTCTCAAAGACTCCATACGATTGGAGCGAAGACTAGAAATGGCTTTTGAAGGAGATTGGACCCTTCAACTTCAGCGTATGGGAAGCAAAGGGGAGAATATACAAATCCGAAATGCCCCCTGGAATTGCAATGGAATGACCCTGCAGTTTCCTATCTCAGAAAGAACAGAAGGATTTGTTTTTAATTTGGAAGGTGGATGTAATTAATAAAAATTATCATGAAAAAACTTATTATATTTAGCGCACTCTTCACGCTCTTGTTAGGAGGATGTAAGGATAAAGCAGAACTCGAACCCGCTTTAAGTAAAATTGAAGGCATTCACGATACCTGGGTGCTCAAAGAAGTTCTTCAGGTCGATCCAACCAACAAGGAAGAAGCCTTTGACATTTCCTATGTTTTTACAGAAAGCGTCACCCCAATTGAACTTACCATCAATTCGACAGATTTTACTTACCTCTTCAATCAGGCCGACCCTATTTATATGGGTACCACCGGCACCTGGAAATTTGACGACGATTTGTTTCCAACAGCCATTCAATTGAACCCAACCTCCACCATTCAAAATCTGAATTTGCTCAGAACCATTCGAACCGCAGACCAAACCCTTGAATTCCAGCTCGACCGCTTTTGCGCCGACAATAAAATTACCACCAGCTATCAGTTTAAATTTGAAAGAAAATGAAAAATACGACAAAAGCTCTATTGATTATACTTTTCAGCTCATTTTATATGGCCAACACTTATGGTCAGGCCGTCTATTTAGATAAGCCGGAAGAATTTGATCCGGCCAAACCTACCAAAATTATGGTCAACCTGAAATTGACTAAAAATGAATTTGGAATCATTGAGGCCGCAGCCAAAGAAGATATGTATTTGTGGATTTGGAAACCCTTTGAACATCCCGCCGGTCACCCGCTTGCCAATGGTACAGGATCAGCAGCCTGGAAAAGCAGCAACGAAGCCCTTAAAATGAACAAGGAGTCAGATGGCCTCTACAGCTACACCTTAACACCAGTTGATTTTTTTGGTGTGACTCCGGCAGCAGTTTATAAAGAGAACTTTCACTTTTTGGTCAAACCCAAAGATGGCGGCGGATATGGCGATCCTGATATTAAGTCAGAAGACCTGGTCATTGAAGTAGACCCACCTGCCGGACCGGTTGTAAAACTGAGATCTTTACCCGTTGGAATTGGGGGAAAAAAAGACACTCTTCGAACTACCACTGCCGATGTTTTCACCCTCTTGTATAACAATTCGGTAGAAGAAAAAAGTAGCATGACCAATGCCGCCGAATTGTATATATTTCCAGTTGCTTATGACGAAAACGGTAATGCATATAAATTAGCGTCTAGCGCAAAAAGGGTCGCTGATTTCCCGCAGTTAAAAATGCGCAAGAATGATTTCGGCGTTTTTCAGCACAGTTTCATTCCGGATAAGATGTTTACCCTACCTGCAGGAGCCAAAATTATCAAAATGGAGTTCAATATTGTGAAGCCTAATCTGATCAATTCAGATGATCAAATTGATGAAAAGCCAACCTTTTTCATCAATCAGGGTGGTTGCTGATCAATTAACTATCTCCTCCAAAGCTTAGCAAAGATTATTATTTGCAACAATCACCGGGTTAAAAAGCCCTAAACATTACATTTACGGAATTTTATTAGTAATTTCAATGAGTTCATTGAAATTATAGATTTCTTCAATTCATTCTTTCTCTCTAGCTTTGAAAAAAAAGACTATGAGAAAAGTAATATTTTCTGTTTTATCAATTCTGTCATTCTATGCACAAGCCCAACATCCCGCTCCAAGCGGAGAAAAAGGGAGTTGTCCGTTTCATGAAGTAACTTCACAAGCTTCTGAACCTTCTAAACTTTCACCTGTGACTAATCCAACGGTAGACGGTAATTCCAACCAGGATTGGTGGCCGAATCAACTCAATTTGAATGTATTAAGACAACATTCCATTGTTTCTAATCCCATGGGCCCCGATTTTAATTATGTCCAAGCATTTAACAGCCTCGATTATCAGGCCTTGAAAAAAGATTTAAAAGAACTCATGACCCAATCTCAAGATTGGTGGCCCGCGGATTACGGGCACTATGGACCGCTTTTCATTCGTATGGCGTGGCACAGTGCCGGAACCTATAGAACCGGTGATGGTCGAGGTGGCTCGCGTGAAGGACAACAGCGTTTTGCCCCTCTGAACAGCTGGCCTGACAATGCCAACCTCGACAAAGCAAGAAGATTGCTTTGGCCCATCAAACAAAAGTACGGCAGTAAAATTTCCTGGGCTGATTTGATGATTCTCGCCGGTAACGTCGCTTTGGAATCGATGGGATTTCCTACCATCGGATTTAGCGGAGGACGCGAAGATGTTTATGAGCCCGAAACCAATGTTTATTGGGGATCAGAAAAGAAATGGCTCGAAGACAAAAGATACAGCGGAGACCGTAAACTGGAAAACCCGTTGGCTGCCGTTCAAATGGGCCTGATCTATGTAAATCCTGAAGGTCCGAACGGAAACCCTGATCCATTGGCAGCCGCCAAAGACATCCGCGAAACATTTGGCCGTATGGGCATGAATGATGAAGAAACGGTGGCATTGATAGCAGGAGGACACTCATTCGGAAAAACCCATGGTGCAGGACCGGCATCCCACGTTGGACCAGAACCTGAAGCAGCTCCCATCGAAGCACAGGGTTTCGGATGGAAAAGCGACTACAAGTCAGGGAAAGGTGCTGATGCCATTACCTCCGGTTTAGAAGTTATCTGGACCCCCACTCCGACAGAATGGGGACATGGTTTTTTCAAAAATCTCTATTCTACCGATTGGAAACTGACCAAAAGTCCGGCCGGCGCTCATCAGTGGGTGGCTACCGATCCAAAAGTCATGGTTCCGGATGCATTCGATCCAACAAAAATGCATGCCCCAACCATGTTAACCACCGATTTGTCTTTAAGATATGATCCTATATACGACAAAATTTCAAGAAGATTTCTTGAGAATCCGGATGAATTCACTAAAGCTTTTGCCAAAGCCTGGTATAAACTCACCCACCGCGACATGGGCCCGCGTCCATTGCACTTAGGACCGGAAGTTCCCAAGGAGGTTTTTATCTGGCAAGATCCCATTCCGGCCGTCAATCATCCCTTGATTGATGCCAACGACATCAAAGATCTGAAAGCCGGAATTTTATCTTCAGGATTATCCTCTTCTGAATTGATATCTACTGCATGGGCTTCAGCCTCTTCTTTCAGGGGAACCGATTTCAGAGGTGGGGCCAATGGCGCTCGCATTCGACTCGAACCTCAAATCAATTGGGAAGCCAACAATCCCGAACAATTGAAGAAAGTACTGGCCAATATCACGGAATTACAGAAAAAATTCAATGACAAATCAGCTTCAAAAAAAGTCTCCCTGGCAGACATGATTGTTTTGGGCGGGGTTGCTGCCATCGAACAAGGTGCACTAAAGGCAGGATACAAGATTGAAGTCCCATTCAGTCCGGGTCGTATGGATGCCACCAAAGATCAAACAGACGCGGCTTCCATGGCCGTTCTTGAACCCATGGCCGACGGATTT
>JBIIVF010000104.1:0-8512 GCA_044339595.1 Bacteroidia bacterium | reverse complement strand
GTGGTATAGAAAAACTTTGGAATTGAAGAATGATCGTCCGGAGTTTTATGCCGATTATGTTGCGGTTTGCATAAAACAAGGAGATATGGAAGAAGCCGGAAGATGGATTGATTTGGGTCTTAAAGAATTCCCCGATCATGCCACCTTGTTGAATGGGCAAGGATATCTGTATTTTCTTCAAGGGAAGTATGCGGATGCCAAAAAGCACTATGTACGAGCGTTGGCCCAAAACCCGGATAACCTAGCCGTTTTGGAAAATCTTGCCTTATTGTATGCCACCGTGCATGACGTTGCCAAATCGCGGGAATACCTAAGGCGGATATTGAAGATAGAACCCGGGCATGTGAAGGCGAAAAAGGCGCTGGGAGCGTAGACTAAAAACCTGTTTGAAAAAGCCTTTGGTAAATTTTGCTTAACCTAAGTAGCTGAAAGTAGGCTCATTTAGATCAATCCACAAAAGACGAAGCCAACGTCTCCCTTTTATCCCTAAAGTGATGATAAATTCAATCTTTAATAAATTTCGAACTGGTCACCAACCCATCTACAGTGGTGGTGATCGTGTATACGCCTTTTTCAAAACCGTTCAAGGGTATTGTAATGGTATTTGAATGTGCATTTGTTGCCAATACTACTTGACCGATGAAGTTGTAAACCGCTATTTTTTCTATGTTTCCCGCAGATTCTATGGATAGTTGGTTGGTTGCAGGAATTGGAAAAATCCTAATTGAAGACGAAGGGGTGGATGGCACGGATAAAGGCTCTGAAAATGCAATATCGTCAAAATAGTAGGTTGAATTGGGGCCACCATCTCCTTGCGTACCAAAATCAAAGAAAAAGGCTATCTTATTGTCGTTGTTATTCACAGGAGGAAATAACGTGGGTGAAGTATAATCAAAGGTGAGTATTTCCCACGCTTTTGCGGTTTGAATGGTCGCGTCTGTTTCAAAAGCTCCATTATCAAAATCAACTGGGCTTCCTTCAAATTTTAATAATAATTTTTTGCCTGCCACGGGCGACCAAACTTTAACCTTTACTATTTTATTTTTTGAGAAATCAATTGGACCCGCCATTTGAATAATACTTCCGGCATAAGTTTCTCCCGGATTTTTTATCATTCGCATAACGGTTGCGCTTGGGTTAACCGCATCAGGGTATGGGTTTGCCAATAGTTTGGTTTCTCCACCTGCAAAATCAGTAAACGGGTAAGCAACGGTCTTCGATTCAAAAGTGAGTGGTAAAACCGGCAGATCTAAAATGGGTCCTTCACCGGCCAATTGTGTGATATCATCGAACAAGTAGGTTGAATTGGGTCCGCCATCGCCTTTTTTTCCTAAATCGAACATAAACACGATCTGATTATTTAAATTGTTTACTGCATCCAAAGAAAAATCAAAAGTCAACTCTTCCCATACATTGGCGGTTATAATGGATGAAGATGTTTTCTGAAAAGCGAACGAAGCACCTTCAAACTTTAGGGTAAGCTTAATTCCTGCCACAGGTGAAATGACTTTTACTTTAAAAACTCTTTTTGTTCTGAAATCAATCGGGGTTGGCAAGGTAATTTTACTGCCTGCCCACACGGCTCCAGAATCTTTGGTCAATTGCATGACGGTCGAGCTTGTATTGATCCCTGAAATTTTTGGATTGGCAATTTTTTTAGAAACGCCACCGTCAAAATCTGTAAATGGATAGGTGATGGTAGTAGATTCAAAATCCAAAGGCAAACTTTGCGCAAAGCCAATTATACTGATGATTGAAAAAAATAACGTTGTAATGATTCGCATGAATAGGATTTTTTTTGAGGCAAATTTACCAAAGTTTAAGCGCCTGCTGACTAAGTTGAAAATTAAAGGTTGGTTGTGTGATAATATGGATCGTGAAAAATACCTTTGAAGGATGTTTAAACCTATCCTAATAATAAAAAAAGTAACCTTTACTATAGGCCTCATTTCTGCCTTCAAAATGGGCTTTTCTCAGGTGACCAATTACAATTTTACATTTGAAAATGGCACCACCAAAGGCGCCTGGAATTATTTTGAAAACGGTTCAAATACTCAAGGTGTCACTTTTGTTAATAATCCAAATCCGGGTGGGGTGAACACTTCTGCTACCGTAGCAAAATTTACAGCTGCCGATGATGCCGGGGAGTGGTCAGGTTGCGAATCTATCTATGGTACCTTAGGAAAATGGAAATTTGATGGGGCCAATCCAACCACCGTTACCATGGATGTTTATAAATCCACGCTTTCGCCGGTATACATTAAGTTTACAAGCACCAACAAGTCTGGTCAGGGAACCACTTTTATTGGGAATAAAACGCCCTCCGCGATTAATCAATGGGTAACTTTAACCTTTGTGGTCGACTTTTCTGTGGCTCTCATTTCTACCGGAAACGGAACAGGTGGAGGAGGTGTAGATAATGCCGATAACAAGATCGGAAACAACCAAATTGTGCTTCATGTTGATCGAGATGCGAATAGAATGGCAGATCAGGTTGTTTATTTTGATAATATAAAGTTTACGGCCACAAAATTGGCTGACCCTATCGCGCCTCCGGATCCTATCACTCCGCCTTTGGTGGCTGCCCCAACACCACCGAATAGAAAAGCCGAAGACGTTGTTTCTATATATTCCGGAAAATATACCAACCTTACAGGAACGAAAATTGGTAAAAATTGGGGAGAGGCCACCATTGCCAGCGATATTCTGGTTCAAAATGACCTAACCAAGCAACTCTTACAATTCAATTATCAAGGTATAGTGCTCGAAAGTCCAACCAATCTCAGTGGATTCGAAAAATTACACGTTGATTTTTACAAAACGGATCAAGCACAGATTAAGCTATCCGTCATTCATGTGGGTGGAGGAGACATCACCAAGCTATTGTCAATTTCGAATCCGGGATGGAATAGTTTTGATATTCCGCTTTCAGATTTTAGTGGCCTTAACTTATCTCAGGTGCATCAATTGAAATTGGAAGGCGCACCGACTCAGGGAATTACCACCGTTTTTTTTGACAATTTGTACTTTTATAAAGGGTCAAGCCTTGGTTTACAAAGCAAGGAAGCCTCAAAGGTAAGGGGGTATCCAAATCCTGCTAATCACATTTTATTCCTAGAAGCAACAGAAAATATTTTAACCGCATCAGTGCTTAATTTGTATGGACAAGAAGTGATATCCGTAAATCCTGGGACAAATACTACAAATTTGAATATTGACCATCTTTCAAAAGGAACTTACTTGTTAAGGACTACTTTTGATAACAAAGTTTCAATTTCAAAATTTGTAAAAGAATAAATAGGGGTGCACTCACCAATCGGTGAAGTTGTAACTTTCCTCACTTTTCTTATCAAAATGAACAACCCTTCATTCTTGGGTGTTATCTTTGCGAAAAATTACCGGAATGGCCATTATTATCACGGATGAATGTATTAACTGCGGAGCTTGTGAGCCCGAGTGTCCGAACAATGCGATTTATGAAGCAGGGGCGGAGTGGGCAATAGCCGATGGAACGACCATAAGAGGAGATTTTACCCTTGAAAATGGTGAAGTAACCAGCGCTGAAAAGCGACACAAACCTGTTTCAGAAGAGGTTTATTATATCGTGCCGGATAAATGCACCGAATGTTGCGGATTTCATGAAGAACCTCAATGCGCTGCTGTTTGTCCGGTTGATTGTTGTGTGCCTGATCCAGATCGCGAAGAAAGCAATGATACGCTCTTGGCGAGAAAAGCCCGCTTACACCTCTAAACCCTGCTCCCTCAACGCTCAATGCTCCTCGGTCAATGCCATATCACCTATATCGTTATGCGGGCAGAGCCTTCAGGTAAATCAGAAATGGTCAGTCAGTTGATTTTTGGAGAAACCTACCGTGTTCTGGAAGATCAAGGAGATTGGTTGAGAATAGAAACAGATTTTGATCATTATCAAGGTTGGATTAGTGCTGCACAATTCGTTTCATTAGATGTTGTAGAGAAACCTTTTATAGTCCAAAAGGAAGTATCCCTTTTCTTTCATGACCGATGGACATCCTGCGGATCTGAAATAGATCGTGAAATGGCAACATCCTCCGAGTCGGATCTTTTAACATTGGCAGCAGATTTCTTAAATACCCCTTATTTATGGGGTGGCCGCACTTTTATGGGGATCGATTGTTCAGGATTCATTCAAGTACTTTTCAAGACAAAGGGAATGGCCCTTCCCAGAGATGCACGCGATCAAGTAGTCAAAGGCGACCTCATTGATTTCAATAAAAGACAATCGTTGGATGTAGCGTTTTTTGCCAATAATCAGGGTTCGGTGACCCATACCGGCTTGTTAATCAGCGAAAAGGAAATCATTCATGCGCATGGTTGGGTGCGAATCGATGCATTTGATGAAAACGGTATATTCAATAGGGACAAAAATAAGTATACCCATTTTTTGCATTCAGTTCGTCGCTTTTTGTAATTCTTTTATTCAGTTTGCATTTTCTTGTTAATTGCTTCATATTGCAGGCAAATAATCAAGTATGAGTTCAAATGATTCTTGGGGATCGAGGGTCGGTCTGATTTTAGCCATGGCCGGTAATGCCGTTGGATTGGGTAACTTTCTTCGTTTCCCGGTGCAAGCTGTGAACAATGGAGGAGGCGCCTTTATCATTCCTTATCTAGTCTGTTTCCTTTTGATGGGAATCCCTTTGTTATGGATAGAATGGAGCATCGGACGATTTGGCGGTAAATCCGGGAATCACTCAACCCCTTTTATTTTGCATAGCATGAATGCCCGAAAGATGTGGAAATATATAGGGGTATTCGGCATCTTTACCAACATTGCGGTGGCTGCTTATTATTGTTATATAGAAAGCTGGACCATGTCTTATGTGATCCATTCCCTCGCAGGAACGTTTGATAATTTATCGCAATCAGATGTCGCGATGTTTTTCAAAAATTATATTGATATTAATCATTCTACGACCGGCATCCCTTATGAAGCCGTAGTTTTCTACATTATTTGCTTGGTTTTGAATACCTATATTTTGTCGAAAGGTCTTCATGGGGTGGAAAGAGTTGCCAAAATTGGTATGCCTTTGCTCATCTTGTTCGGTATATTTTTGGCGGTAAGAGGATTAACTTTAGGAGACAGTGGCGCTTCCGTTGAACATCCGGATGCCAACGCTTTCGATGGTTTGAATTTTTTATGGACTCCTCAGTTTGATTCATTGACCAATCCGAAAGTTTGGCTTGCAGCTGCCGGACAGATTTTCTTTACTCTCTCGGTGGGCATGGGAACCGTACATTGTTATGCCGCTTACGTTAAAAAGAAGGATGACGTTGCCTTGAATGCTGTGGCAGCCGGATTCACCAATGAATTCGTGGAGGTTGTATTGGGAAGTTTGATCGTTATTCCAATAGCGGCCGGATATTTGGGATTGGATTGGGTGAAGGAAAATGCCGGATTCGGAATGGCCTTTCAAACCATGCCTTATCTATTTGAAAAATGGGGCCCCATTCTGAGCGCTGTGGCCGGAGTCATGTGGTTTGGATTGCTATTTTTTGCCGGAATAACCTCCTCTTTGGCGATGGGTACACCTTGGATGGGCTTTGTGCAAGATGAATTCGGATGGAAACGCAATAAATCTGCCTGGTCATTTGGATTAATTACTTTAATCATGGGCTTACCCACAGTTTTATTTTTTCAATATGGTGTATTTGACGAATATGATTATTGGGCAGGTACCGTATCCTTGGTTGTTTTCGCATTGTTAGAAACCGTCTTATTTGCCTGGATATTTGGCATGAAAAGAGGGTGGAGTGAGATTACAGAAGGAGCTGATATTCGGGTTCCGATGATTTATCGCTTTATCATCAAGTATATTACACCGCTTTTGCTTGCATTCGTATTCTTTGGTGCATTGGTTACTCCTGAAGGGAATAACTGGATCGATGCCTTCTCAAGCCTGTTCTCCGGCAACGGTTGGCCGCTAGACAATGGCAGTATCATAAAACAAATCACCAATGCCGGATTGAAAGAAAAAATTCTGGCGGCAACTGATCCGCTTGAAAAGGAAAAACTGCAAACACAGTTGGGTTATGTTAACTTTGCAAGAGTCATGCTCGTAGCCTTATTCGTGTTTATTTCGGCAATGGTTTATCGGGCGTATCAAAACAGAATGAAAGGAGTCACTAAATCATGAATACAACCGCTTTAATCCTGATGGTTTCTACCATGTTATTGGTAACAGCCATTACCATCATATTTTTTGTAAAGGTGATGAGGGCACCTCTGAAACCGGAACCGGATTCATACGATGAAAACGACGATGAACCGAGATAAATAGAAATGGATACCAGAACTAAATTCACGATCTTTATGATCATATCAGAGATTGTTGTTACCGCCATTGCCTTTATTGGGGCTTATTATATTTTCAAACCCATTTTAGACAAGAATAAAAAGGCGAAGGAAGATCAGGAGAAAGGAAGGATGGACGAATCTTCTGCCAAGGCTGAATAAATGTTTTTTCTGCAATCAATCAACCCATTTTAATCGAAATCACCCCAATTGGCTCCGTTTATGGAGGTATTCCAACCTGCATTGCAAGGTGTTTAAAAATCTGTTTTGGGCGAGGGAAATAAGATTGAATGATTATTACTGTGTTTTTTCTTCAGCAGGTAAATCTTTTTCGGGATTTGTATTGCTTTCAATTTCCGAGTTTTCGATGGGTGTAATTACCTCTTCTATTTTATCTGTATGTAAATGAGTATGAGCAAAAAAGCGTTTCTGGAATAGAATGATTGCAAAAACACCTGTGCTGATAGAAGTATCGGCAATATTAAAAACGGGTCTGAAGAACATAAATGAATCACCTCCTAAAAAGGGCAACCAATCCGGATATCGACCTTCAATCATGGGGAAATACAACATGTCAACTACACGACCATATAAGTAAGGGGCATGGTCTTTCCACTTTAACGTGCCATCGGGAAGGTATTCATTGTAATTGTCTTTGAACCAAACGCCATAGAATACAGAATCGATGATGTTACCCACCGCACCTGCCAATACAAGGCTGATACAAATAATCAAGCCGGTTTTTGCTCCTTGTTTTATCTGTAGCACTAAATAGTACAAAATACCCATTACCGCTATGATCCTAAATCCGGTTAAAAGAAGTTTTCCGGTGTCACCGCCTAATTCTAAACCAAAGGCCATACCGTTATTTTCGGTAAAATGGATGATAAACCAATCACCGAATACCTTGAATTCTTGGCCAAGGTACATATGTGTTTTTATCCAGAATTTAGAAAGTTGGTCGATGACAAGAACTGAAATTACGAGTAAGGCTGAAAGTATATAATACTTTCGATAACCGGAATTTTGTTGAAGCTCTGTCAAAGGACTACTTATATTGATTCTTCTTGGCTTCGATGCTCATGGTTGTATGCGGAACTGCTCTAAGGCGATCTTTAGAAATCAGCTTTCCGCTTACCTTGCAAATACCATATGTTTTATTCTCAATACGTATCAGCGCAGCTTCCAGGTTGTCGATGAATTTTTTCTGTCTGGCGGCTAAGGTGCTATTGTTTTCCTTTTGAAGCGTGCTGCTTCCATCTTCCATGGTTTTATAAACACTACCCGTGTCATCTGTTCCATTTTCATTTTCAGTTGACAACTGATCCTGAAGGAATTTTAGCTCCTCTTTGGCAATAATTAACTTTCGGGTAATGATATCTTTAAACTCCTGAAGTTCTTCGTCGTTAAAGCGGGTCTTTTCTGTTTGTTCCATGTTACTTTATTTTACTTATTCTGATACCAACAGCGTGCCCATTGATTTCAATATTTTCATTAATTGTCTGAATTTCAGCTATTTGTATATTGTCTGCCAGTGTTTCGCCGCAAATATAACCATTAAAAGTGTTGATAGTTTCCACAATATCTGCACCGGCAGATAGTGTAATCTCTATTCGGTCAGAAACTTCGAGTCCGTTGTCTTTGCGCAATTGTTGGATTTTATTGACCAATTCACGGGCAAATCCTTCTAATTCCAATTCACGGGTAATCTGAACATCGAGGGCAACCGTGATGCCGCCTTGCATGGCTACTTGCCAGCCGGGTAAGTCTTTCGACTGAATTTCAACGTCTTCCAGCATTAATTCGAAAGTTTCACTTTCCCATTTCAAGTTAAAGGAGCCTTTGCTTTCGAGTTCATCTATTTCATTTCCTGCTAATTGTTGTATGGCAGCAGCGATGTCTTTCATTTTATTCCCTGCTTTAGGACCCAGTTTTTTGAAGTCCGGTTTCACAGATTTAACAATCACATTGCCATCTTCGGCGGTGAGGTATTGCATATTTTTTACATTTACCTCTGACAAAATAATGGCTTCCACTGCGCGTATTCGTTCTGTGGTGAGCGGATTCATTTGAGGAATCATGATTTTACCCAAAGGCTGACGAACTTTGATGTTCAGTTTTTTTCTGATCGCAAGAATCATTGAGCTGATTTGCTGTGCCAGTTTCATCCTTTCTTCG
>JBIIVF010000206.1:0-3119 GCA_044339595.1 Bacteroidia bacterium | reverse complement strand
GTGCTGTCAATGCTCCGGATATATTTCGCGGTATTGGCATATTGTTGTTGAGCATACCCGACCGCTCTTTGCATAATCCTTTCGACAGCTTGCTTTTTCGGCAGTTTAGTTTCCGACGGCTGCGTATACCAGAATTCAGGATTATAATGGGTGTCATGCATAGGGTAAGTATGCAGCGATACGAAATCAACGGCTTTAACCAGATTCTCTAAATCCTTGACATGATAAACGGTATCCCCACCGCCCCAGGAAGCGAAGTTGTCTGAACTGGTGATCCAAAGGTCTTGATCTAACTTGTGTTCCTTCTTTAAATTTTGCAAGTAGTTTACCCATTTTAGTATCACATCGGTTTGCACGAAATAATTGGTTGCCCATTTTACCCTGGCTTCATTCCCAACAGAAATTATTTTTACGATTCCCGGATATTTATTGGCTAATGCAACCGCTCGCTGAATTTCCTCGGTATTTCCTATTTCATTTTCCTTATCATGATTGGGAACTTTGTTTGTCCAGGCATTTTCACATTCTATCCACGCCCCAAGCATTAGATACATTTCAAAATTTGAATCCTCTTTTTGCAAAGCAGAGATGGCCTCAAGGATATTTTCCACCTCCTTGTACTTGGTATTATAGGTCCTTAAGACTTTGATACCCATTGCATAAAGAAGTTTCATGTCTTCTTTGATTTGAGCCAAAGAAGGTTGTGAGTCTCGGGTGGTGTGACGGTAACCACCGTAACTGATCGCCAAATAGTTAGAATCGCCCAGGATTTGAGCGGCAGTTTTGGCAGGTGGATGGTGGTTTTTAGCAGTTTGCGGGCTGCATGAGACAATAATGATGGATAGCAGCGCTATTAAACCATATTTCAGTCTCCGCTTTAGCATCCCATTATTTTAAAATAGACGCATTTACATGCACGGTAATTCTAGTTATTTCACCGGTTCGGTTAAAGATGTGTGCACTGGTTTCTTTATCTAGGTGAAGTGAGTTGCTGCTGATCTTTTGTCCTCCTTCGGTTTCAATTTCGAGTTGGTTATGTTGAGATAAGCGGTAAATAATGGGTACCTGGCAAAAGGTAAAGCATAGAGAACCGGGCTCAGGAGCAAATGTTTTATGCTCTTTTTTTATGGTTACATAATGAAACATCCGATCATGGTGCGTAAACTCATCTTTCCGCAATAAACAAGGATTGAAATAAAGACAGCCCTTATCTACAAAAACACCCAATTCACCAAATCTACTTAATATGTCTTCTTTTACCTGACCAGTCATTCCGGGTTGCTGCGCTCCTTTGCCGGTTGGCGTGTGAGAATACGGATCGGTAGGAAAAGCCCCGTAAAGCAGCGGCGATTTATGTACTCCAACCCCTGCATTTATCTCGTAATAATGCTCTAAAAGTCTGCCAATGACTTCCGGGCTTTCTTCATTTTCTACCGCTCGAAGACAGACTTCTTGCACGGCCAGTTGCAGTTTGGAAACCATATGCCAATAGATCGAACCGAGGCCCTCATAGCCATAGAAGGTTCCGGATCGACCCGTAAACGCTTTATGGTTAAACACCGATTCAAAGGTGTTTAAAATGGATTTTTTCTCCAGTTTCACCAAGGGGCCTAACTCGGATTCTTCAAGTATTTCTAAGGCTTCGTTCAAATCAACGGCATTTTTAAACTTACCGTTAAAATGATACGCACCTTTTACATCTTGTTGTAACAGTGATTTGTCTCCAACTTTAAGCATTTCCGTAAAAAGCTTTGATTTTTTGACTGCCTCTTCAGGTATTATATTTTTCTCTAAAAATTTGGGAAGCTGCTTGTTGGGATAGAGTAAATAGCTGTATTGATCCTGACGAAAGAGCGCGCTATTCTTCATGCTGTCTAGGAGTTTTAACGCATTTTTAGGCGATAAAAACCCTGAACTTAAAACGGCCACCTGACCTTCAAGCATTTCAGGGAGATAAGAAATAGAGACCTCCTTATCGCTTTTAACGGTCATCAAATTATAGGAGTGATACATGTGGTCATCCCGCTTATTGGCTTCAATGGTATGTTCAATAAATCGTAGACTCACTTTGATAAAACTTTTCAGTCTGCGGTAAGAAATGGTCCGTTTCTCACCCCAAAACCGCTGTTTGTATATGTGTTCTCTATAGTTGCTTGCGGCTTGTCCAAGGCTATCCAGTATTTCTTTCCGGTGAACATCATTGATGGGCCCCTTCAGTAGATATTCGTTTTTATCAAAGGTTGCTTGTATTTTTTTAAAGAATATGATGAACTCATTCGATAATTCTACGCGGTCATGCGTGGTTTGTTCAATGATTTTTTCAAAAAATTCAAGAAATCTGTGCAGGTAATAGAGCGTTACCATAGAAACCCCGTTGCCTACCAATGCATTGTTGGCATCGTTCCATTCGGGTCGCTGAGTATTCATCCAAATTCCGCCCTCGGGAATAAAATTGGAGAGTTTTGAAAGAACGGTTGCTAATATTTTTTCAATAAAATTAACGTTATAAATCTTGTCGTTTTGTGCGACTAATAGCGCGGCATCCGATCCTATGATTTCACGATTTTTTCTGATTTGATCGTCCAGTTCTTCATCGAATTCAATGGTGTCTTTGGCATTCTTTAAAATTTCTTCGTAGTTTTTTATCCTGTAGGGTAAGTTGGCATAAACATATTGGTCTGTATTAAAGTCTTCACTCAATTGACCCGGGTAATACTTCTCATTAATTTCTAATAATTTGAGCAGGTAAATGATCTGATGATCTCCCCAATAACCGATGTAAGACCAAGGATTGTCATGTTCTACCGTTTCCCAATCAAAACCACCTTTGGTTATTCTGTAAGGGTTGTATCCTTCGAAAGTGCTGGCGTTCAAGAACTTGTGAATCATGCTCTTGGTAAAAGCAGGGTATGAGATGGCTAAAGCCTCCCAATTTTGAAAGATATCTCTCCAGTTACCTTCGAAATCAAGAATTTTTGAATGATCTATTTCACTGCGCGTGTTGATGGAAAATTTGTTCCAAGGTCTGCTGGGATCTCCGTGTCTTCTACTAAATTTCAGCGGCATATATTCTGTACATAGTCGCATAAAATTTTTGTCTTCACATTGGTTGGTTAGTT
>JBIIVF010000157.1:0-5419 GCA_044339595.1 Bacteroidia bacterium | reverse complement strand
AGACTTCAAAATTGGCCGCGGCCAGATAATTGGATAAATCCCATTTCTCGATATGATAATTGAAATCAAAAACACCGCCCCGCATAATGTTGAACAATGTATTGGAAAAATGACGGGTATCCCTAAAAACATCATCGGAAAGTTGCATAGCATCTGAAGATGCATTGAGTTCGATTAACTGCTTAGATCCAAGCGCAATATCATCCTCAATCAATTTTCTCAGTTCTTTATTGGTTTCGATCGCATTGATGAGGGCTACAACATCCGATTGACTTTGATTTACATCGGCAACAATGAGCCAGTTTTTCTTGCTCTGTGGTGCCAGGGTTATTTCTTTGTGGATGAAATAGGCGCCTCGTTCGGCTTTTATATCCTCTTCCTGCATTACAGGGAGCCCTTTTCTAAAGTTATTGAGCTGCAAAGAGGAAAGCAGGTAAATCGGGTTTTCCAATCCAATAGACCAGGCAATATTGGCTTTAAGTGCCTCACTGGGCTCTGCCTTGTCTACAATGATGGCACTGAGCGCGAAAATTCCCAACCCCGATGACCTATCCAGTTCATTTCGTTTATAGGCATCTACCAGGTTACTGGAGGCGTTTTGCAAGTCACTGCTCACTCCGTCGGGCATGATATTTTGAATACCGTCGAGTATACGAATCGTTAAATCTTTGTCCCCTCTGTTTTCTAACGATGATTTCCGAATAAATCCATAGATGCCGCTTGTGTTCCACTCATATCGGAATGAAACGGCGAAGTCGTGGTTAATTTCTTCGAAAATTAACTTATTGCCCAGGGCATTTTTATACAAATTCCTGCTGGTTTTATGAAAACCCAAATTCCGTTCAGAAAAGGGTTCCCAAACATGGGTTTCACCGTTGCGGATAATCTGGAAAATAGACTTACCTCCGGTGGTGTCAAAAGATTCCGTTATTTTATCAACGGTATAGTAAGGGAATAAGGCGTATTCAGCATTCTTTCTTCCGGCGGTGAGTGCACCATTGCTTGAGATAAACATCCAATGATTGTTATCACTCACAATGCTCATGAAAAATGGACGTATTTCATCAAAATTAGAAATACAATAGAAGTTTTCCCCTTCTATTTTTAATCGTGTAATTTCTACAGGCGTTTCATCCTTTATTTGTTTTGTGCTGGACATTATTTCGTCTATTTCTCAATAATTTTTATGGTAATGATTCAGTGCAGTCGGGGTTAAAAAGTAAGGACATGCAATATGGGCAAACGAACCCTTTGTTAAAGTGCAATGGGGCAGGCAGTGCGACCTACTTTTCCTTATAAGCCCTCACATAATCAATGATCATAGAGCCGGGGAAAGGGGTGTAGTTGTTGGGTGGGCCTCCAAAATTTCCTCCAACAGCCACGTTCAACAGTAAATAAAACGGCTGATTGAACACCCATTCTCCGGGTGCATCGGCAGGTGTAAATCTTGCAAAAAGATAATCATTGATAAAAAAATCAACATATTTTTCTCCCCATTCTACGGCATAAAGGTTAAAATCGGTATCAAATCGATTATTTTCAAGTCCGTAAAGTTTGGTGAGGGGTTGTCCACCGAAATAACCCGGTCCGTGAAGGGTACTAATTGTAATGTTAGAATATTGTCCTCTTTGTTCCATGATATCAATTTCGCCACATTGCGGCCAGCCTACCGTATTTTTATTACTTCCCAACATCCAAAAGGCCGGCCACATTCCTGTTCCGGTCGGGGTCTTTATCCGAGCTTCAATTCGGCCATATTGTTGTGTGTACTTACCTTCCGTTTTGATGCGGGCAGAGGTATATTTACCCGAACCATCTTTTAAGGCAGAGATTTTTAAATGACCTTTTCCGTCTAAAGACACATTCTCAGGTTTGTTGGTATAGGTTTGAAGTTCATTATTTCCCCATCCATTTTGACCGGTACCTAAGTCATAGGCCCATTTTGCAGCATTTGGCGCTGTGCCCGAATCACCGTCAAACTCATCACTCCAAACGAGTTCATAGTTTCTATCCGACAAGGCTTGTTTAGGTTCGATTTCGCACCCCGCCATAAAGGCAAGAAACGCAACATATAGTATGGTTTGAGATGTTTTGTTCATAGAATTTTGCTTTAAAGAAATGGTCATTGTTGGGATTTTATTTGTAGAAATAAATGTTGTCAAGATAAAAGAGGGTTCCTCCTGTGATAATAATGGCTCCCAGATTACTTTTTTGATTTAGAATGGCCCCGTTCAGTGGAATATCAAACGATTTCCAAACACCCGATTGAAAGCCGGTTAGATTAGATCTATTATCTTTATCGTCTCCCAATGGATTACCGGTGTTTACATCCGTTTCAATGATTTTATTTCCACCAATGTCTCTTATTTGAATTCCAATGGTGGTTGAAGCATTATCAACATAGGCATCTATGTGTAAAAACCCAAGTCCTGATGCATCCACCGTGTTGGCAAACATGATTCCCGTATAGTTATTGTTGGTGTATTGCATCACTTTGCCACTGCTGGTATTTAGCTCTTCGGTTTGGGTAGTAGAACCTCCAAAACCGGGCGTAAAATTGCTTTCGGTGGCATTGGTATACACATCACTGAAAATGGATTTTACATCACTCTGAGGTTTAGTTGGTACCGGTGCACCCGGGAAATCTCCCTTTGATTCGATCATTATTTTACCCTTGGCCGGCACCCCTTTAACCGTTGCGGTTATTTCGGCAGTTCCGGTTGTGAGAACTTTTACCACCCCGGAGTCATTCACAACAGCTACAGCAGGGTTAGAACTTTTGAACTGATAATATGCGGCACTTGAAGTTACCGTAATATCATTCCCATTCGCGAGGTTAAAAACATGGTTAAGTCCGGTTATGGTGGTTGAAGAACCTATAAAAGTTTTTACGGTGCTTGTTGCGCCATTGACAATATTTGAGGTTGGATTACCTACTGTACCCAGTTTCTCAAATTTTATTTCATCAAACCAAAGGGCATATCCTGAACCACCGGTCCCTTGGGTACCTGCAGCAAACCAAAAAACACCTCTTTCATTCGTAAGTTTGGAAGGATCCGGTATGGGGACAATTACTTTTGACCAGTTGGTTCCTACATTTACATTTTTGGTAGAAACTCGATTTTTGTCGCCAAGGTAGTTAATCCCAAAACCCACATCACCCAGTTTTATGCCGGTTGAAGCTTTAACATAAAACGTGAGTGCATCGTAACCGCTCAGATTTCTGCCGGCACCTTCAACCCTGAAGATGGCCCCTGCATAAGCTCCTCCGGGGTCTGTATCATTCGGCACGTCTATCCTAATAGAAGCATTGCTTTGATAACCTTCCGTGATATCAACAGAGAACACATCCGGTTTAGCATCGGCAAATGGGAAATAAAAATTGGAACCTAAGCCAATAAAGTTATCTGTAAACACTTCTCCGGTGGTTCCAAAGGAAGGCAATACGGCCTCGTCAGATTTTTTTCTTTCACATCCAGAGTAAACCATCAAAACTGCGGATAGTAGACTTGTTTTTATAGCGTTTTTACTTGTAATTTTCATTTTTCTCGCTTTTTAAAGGGTTTGAAACTACCTTAATTATTGATATTTATTTGAATGTAGGTCCTAAATTCCCATTCGTTTCCGTTAGGAAAACCAAATGCAGTTGGGTCGGGGACAAATTGGCCCAAGTTATTTAAAGTGGTGGTTGGTGAGTATCTATTTGAATAATCATCCAAAGTACGATAGGTTGCTCTAACACCCAGTCTTGTACCCGGTAGCATAAACCAATCAGGTTTTCCTATTTCTACCGACCAATCTCCGATTAACTGAACCGGAAAAGTTAAATTGAAGTCTCTGTGATAGTCAAACGGTCCCCAATCATTTATTCTTACAATGGTACTTAGTTTCATTTTTTTATAGATGGTGCGTATGTCCGCGCCATACCGGGTAATGGTTCTTGTATCATTTCCATTCGCCTGACCATTTCCATAATAGAGGTTACCAATGACACCAAAGGATTGATTGATTTTCGATACCAACCGTGTATTTACTTCCCAAAGGTCTTGCGCCGGTGCAGATCCCGGAAAAACAAAGGTAGTACGACCATTTCCCAGAATTCCGATGGCCGCATCTTGAACGGTAGGGAGATGTCGATAAACAAAACCGGCACTCATGGCAAATTTAGCATCTTCCATTCTGTCGTTGTCCCATTCATACATCCAAGTAGCAGGGGTAGGATCATAAGTCAGTAAAAGTTCTCCTCCTACGGTTTCTCTGTTACCTCTTACCGAAAACGGGTCATCTAAGATGTTTCTTGGCCGTGCAGGAGCGGCAAATTCAGGTCCAATAGGGCCTGCCAAAGGTTTTTGATAAAGAAAATTTGGTGCAATCTGGAGTTTCCCTACATTGTAAGTGAATCCTGTGAGCGCATTGTACATATTTCCACTTCCGATGTCCTTAAGTGTCCATCCTGTAAAGGTTCTTGTTTGGTCTGTGCCTCCGTTGGCAACCAGCCCCATGTAAGAAGCAAGTCCATACCAACGTATGGGCCCTATGGAGTAGGTTAACTTTACCTTTCCTCCAAAATTATCAGAAGTTTGTATTTTATCTTCATACACAATATTGTCATCAATGAGCTGAAAAGTTCTTCCATTCAACGGCTGACCTCCCCAGATTCCACCCAAATCAAAGGTGAATTTTTCCATTTTCTTGCCAATGGCCATGGTTAATCTTCTGGTTTTTGGCACAGGCACGGCAAAAGAACTTTGCAAATTATCCCTTTGTGTGATGTCTTCATGGAAAATCCCCGTTACATCTAAACCGGCCACTTTTTTATTGTATTTTAAAAGCAATGCCGGGTTGGCTCCCCACCATAGTTCCGGACCAAAAGCAAGTTTTAATCCTTTCATAAATTTTTTCCCTTCCAATTCAAAGCCAAAGGGGGCATTGCCATTGTACAAATCAATGTTGGGACCGTAATTGGCCTCCCGGTAAAGTCCGAAGAAATCGCCTTCATAACCCCAATGATAGTGGCCGGTTCTGTAAAAGCCTGTTAATTTAAACGCTGCGGCATCCCACGAATAGTCGGCTCTATAGAGTTGCACTCTATTATTGTCTGAAATTTGTTGAGGTCCGTTTGCAGTTTGAACAATCACCGGTCTTCCACGGTTTTCATAAAACACTTCATCAATAGGATTGAGGGCAACATTTCCGAGCACATTAAATTGAATAGTCGTTCTCATGTTGGGGGAGGGTCTGGCTGTTACCCCTATGTTAAAGGATTGCATATGATCAAAACCCTGAACGTTGGGAAATGTGGTAGTATTTGATGGATTGGAAGCAGTTGGAGTGGTTATCAGGCTGCCACCCGTTTGATAAGTATTGAAATTTGCCTGCAGATTGCTTAAGTACAACTTTCCCTTATCTTTAGATTCAA
>JBIIVF010000102.1:0-8629 GCA_044339595.1 Bacteroidia bacterium | reverse complement strand
AAGTGAGTGAATCGCCACATGGTGGATCCATATTGCCGACTTCGCCATTTGAGGGCTATGCTTTTACAGGAGAAAAATCCAATCCTGATATAGCCATACCGGGAAATAAACTGGTTTATGAAATCAAAAATCCCCTGAAATACGACAACAACCGATTTGACAGTACATGGAAAATGAGCTTCGAATGGCGAACTTTATCGGGTACACTCATTACAAGTGGTTTATCCTTTGTGCCTCCGAAAGGTTCGAAGTATGCTCAGGTCATTTTAACACCCGACAGCACGCTGGAAGATTCGTTGATCTATTTGAATGTAAAAACATCTTCTTTTCTCACGCAATGCGACACCTCATTTGGAAGGTTTATTTATGTACTCCCGGTGCCGGATGTCTCCTTTAAAGCCAACAACGTATGTAAAGGCGAAGTGGCCGTTTTCGAAAACCAGACCCAGGTAGTGAAGGGTGAACTTTTGTACCATTGGGATTTTGGAGACCCGTTGAATGCCGCAGATACCTCTGCCGGATTTAATCCAATCTATCTATATGCTGCTGAAGGTTCCTATACTGCCAATTTAAACGTAAAACTAAAAAAATACCCTAAGTTTTCCTTTGGAACCTCTCGTTCCATCACCGTAAATCCAATGCCTGCGGTTGATTATTTGGTGCAAAATGCCTGTGAAGGAGAAACTTTGCAGTTTTTGAATCAAACGGTGGTAAAAGTTGGCAACCCTGCTTTGACCAAATATGAGTGGGATTTTGGTGATCAACTTGGGAAATCGCTGCTCATATCGCCGCCCTATCTTTATCAAAATGCCGGTGGTTACAAAGTCACTTTAACGGCCACCTATGAGGGATGTAAAAATAGCATTACAAAAAATGCCAATCAATTTGCCAATCCGAAAGCCGCATTCCAATTCACCGGCAATTGCAGTGAAACCTCGATACAATTTAAAAACGAAACCACCATTAAAATGGGTAAATCCGGTTTTATATGGCAATTTGGAGATGGCGATCAATCGTTTTTGTCAGACCCTTCTCACACCTATCATAAGGCAGGTCAATATGATATAGTGCTTCAAGCCATTTCTGAATTTGGATGCAAGGATTCTATTCGGAAAACCATCTTTCTCAAGGAATCTCCTTTGGCTGATTTCGAATTCGACCAAACTTGCAGTAACCGTGAAACACAGTTCTACAATAAATCTGACTTCCCTTCAGGATTTGAAGTGCAATATTTGTGGGATTTTAACGGCGAAAAGTATTCAAATCAAACCCATCCGGTGTATCTTTTTAACGGTTTGGGAGGCCGGTATGTAAATCTAAAAGTGAAGAGCAGCAATGGTTGTGAAAATAATATCACCAAGTACCCGGTCATAAAGAGAAAAGCAAGTGCGAATTTCGAAGCCAAGGATGCTTGTGAAGGGGAATCCGTTTTCTTTACCAATAAATCTACCGTTGATCAGGGAAGTCTTTATTTTGAATGGCGATTTGGAGATAACAGCACTTCTTCACTTACTTCTCCAAGAAAATTTTACTCCATCAACGGCAATACCGCAACCTATTTGGTAACCTTGCTCGCAAAAGTGCCGGATGGATGCTCTGATTCCATAACCCTGCCTGTTACGGTTAATGCCAAAACAAATCCGAACTTTGACGCCAAAAGTGCCGGTCGATTTGTGAAATTCACCCCAGCCATATCAGATAACGCCCTGGTGTATAACTGGAATTTCGGAGAAGGTTCGAGATCAAATGACGTGAGTCCGCTTCATGAATACAATAATATTGATCAGGGAACTTTCGAAGCATGCCTAGGAATCATCAATACTGCCGGTTGCTTGAGCGAGTATTGCAAGGAGATATCCATCGATTTAGTGGGTTTGAATGATCAGAAAATTCTAAACCCTCAAATTTATCCCAACCCGGCCAACCGGAATATTCACTTTCAAGGGATGACATTTGACGCCTTTTCAATCACAGATCTAACAGGAAAGTTAATCAAGCAACATTCAAGTCAGCAGATTTTAATTGATTTAACCTTAGATGTGAGCCAAATTAATAATGGCCTGTACTTTTTGTCATTTTATCAGAATGGTGTCAAAGTCTACAGTAGGTCATTTGTGGTCTCGCACGAGTAAAATAGGACTCCCCATAAAATATATATTTATTTTACCAAATGCCCTATTTTCCTATACTTTAATTAAGCAAGTAACCCCAATGTCATATTTGAGGTTATTACAAAAAAAGGTGTTTCATTTTGACAATTGGACCTCTATGTTTGACTTTGCTTTGAACATGTAGTGCAGGGCAAATAAAAAATCCTTACCTTAATATAAAAAAGTATGAACCTTTTCTACAGGAATTCTCTTGCCCGAAAATTCGGCTTTCTCGTGGCTTTCGGACTCTTCTCGAGCGGTGCTTTTGCAGCATTGAGTGGTACTTATACCATCGATGGCAAAAGTGCAGCGTCTTCTACCAATTACAAAACCTTTGAATCCTTAGCGAGTGACTTGCTAAGCGGAACCCGTGCAGACGGCGGCACGGTCAATGGTCCTGCGGTTTCAGGAAAAGTAACCGTGAACGTGGTTTCCGGTTCAGGGCCTTACACTGAACAAGTGAGTTTTGGCGCCATTAGCGGTGTGTCATCAACCAACACCATTACGATTAATGGAAATGCAGAAGTACTGCAATTTACCGCAACCAGTTCAGCAACATCGTACACTTTGCAATTGAATGGTACAGACTACATGACCATCGACAATCTGACCATTGTAGCGTTGAGCTCTTCCATCGGCCGTTGCGTGCATTTGATGAATCAGGCCAACTACAACACAGTTTCAAATTGCAGATTGCAAATGCCTAATTTCTCCAGTACTTCTAATATCTATTTTTATTATGGAATTACCAACGGTACTTCTTCCACTCAAACCTATGCGAATGCAGGTACTGAAAACAGACTGCACAAAACAACCATGAGTGCGCGTGCCGGTGGAGGTCCGTATTCAGGTATTGTGGTGATGGACGAGAGTTCAGGAACCACCGTAAGAAAGAATTATTTCACTGACAACACCCTGATGGACTGGTACTATTACGGTATCTGGACTTACTATGCTTTCCAGCAAACCATCACCGGAAATGAAATTTATAACCGCGCAAGCTCTAGTGCTGTTAAATACGGTATGTACAATTATTGCTACTTCAAAGGAGGCGACTACACCATTGAAAATAACTACCTGCATGATTTCTTCGGAACCACTACCCAATATGGTATCTATCATTATGCCTATTACGGAACAGGCAGCGGAAACATGAAGGTAAACAAGAACAGAGTAATCCTGACCAATCAGCCTACTTCCACCTTCGGAATTTATAACTATGCTTATTTTTCAACCATTTCCGGAACGTATGAGTGTAACGATAATTATATCCAACTCGAAAAATCTTCCACCGGTGCAAATGCCTATTATTATGGGATTTACGACTTTGCGGCGTATTATTTAACATCATTTAAACAAGCCAATGTTGATCGCAATACCATTCGAATTAAAGCGTATGCAGGGTACGGAATTTATAGCTATATGTATTACAATAGCAGCATGACAGGAAGAAACTCGATCAGCAACAACATCGTTGACTTTCAGTGCGACTACTATATGTACGGCATCATGGCTTATTGCTACTACAACAATCAGCTTACCGATGTATCTTATAATACGGTAATCGCCAGGCCATTCAATGCCAACACTTCAGTAGGTAATAAATACTTGCTTTATTTATATTATGTGGATGGTTTGATGTACAACAACAACGTAGTTGATCTTGACAATGGTGGTACAAACTACGGAATATACGATTACTACTCAACCGGACCTTATAGCAATAACAATATATTCCACGCTAACTTAGGTTCAACCTTCAACTCCGGTGCGAAGAATGGCTCTGTGGTTGCTGATTTGGCCGCGTTTAAAACTACGATGGGTGATCAAAAGGCGATGTCTATTAACCCATTGTTTACCAACCTTACTGCCGGTGATTACAAACCGTCTTCATTCAATTTTGTAAACAAAGGAACACCTATCACTCAAATCAAAATTGACAATGCCAATGTGACCAGAAACTCAACTGCTCCCGATGTTGGGGCTCTTGAATATTACATTGATGTTGAAGTGGCCAATGTAACATTAGCCAATACAACCGTTTGCGGTGGTTATAAAGAAAACATCACGGTAACTTTAAAGAACAACAATACCGTAGACATTCAAAATGTACCCATTGCATTTACCATCAATGGAGTAAGAAAGGTGAGTGAAGTATCAACCATTAAAATTGCTCCCGGAAAAACAGGTGACTTCACCTTTAAAACTCCTGCGGAATTCAATTTCCCCGGAACCAGCACTTTGGACGTATTCCTTGATGGAACGGATGACAATACAGGCAATAACTTGATCACTAAAACACTGACTGTTACTCCATCTCCTTATGGTGGATCATTGGCAGAAAGCTCATCATTCCCTGGTTACTTCCGTCAAGGAGGATCAGGTGGATCAACTTCTAATCCTGATGTGACTATCCCTGCTTTGAAAATCACTTATGATATCAACAATCCTACCAATAACCCAAATTCTACTTATGGTTCGGCTTGGACTATGACCGGAGAATTTAAAACCAGCGGTGGAATGACCATTACCAGCGGTGCAGTTTTGAATGGACCTAGCGGTTCAAACAATGGAACTATTGAATTTACTCCTTCTACTTCTTTGATGGATTCGTTTGTATTTATTGGTGCCCGCGTAACCAATACTTCAACCAAATGTGATTCAGTATTCGGTCGTTGGGTTTATATACCACACGTTCCAACCGTTGATTTTACCTTCAAACCTGCTTGTGACGGTGAAGTAATCGAATTTAGAAACCTCACTACCATTGCTAAAGGAAATTTGCTTTACGATTGGCAGTTCAATGATCCTAAGAGCAATGAAGATGCTACAGACGTTTCTGATCCAGTGTATAAATATGGAACCTATGGCACCTACAACACAGATCTAACCATTCGTTTGGCTGCATATCCAAAATTTGAATTCAAGAAAACACTTCAGGTGGCCGTGACTCCGGTTCCAACCATCGATTTCAAAGTGTTGAACGCTTGCGAAGGATTGGCTATTAATTTTGCCAATACGACCTCATTGCCTGCAGGAGTAGTTGGAACCATCAACTATACATGGAACTTTGGTGGAGCAGGTTCAGGAGATCCTGTTACTACCAAAAACCCAAAATATACCTATGCAAAAGCGGGTGGATACAAAGTAACCCTTACGGCTGTTTCTAATGGTTGTGCCAGCACCATCACTAAAAACGCCAACCAATTTGCAAAACCAAAGGCTTCTTTCACTAAGACCGGAAATTGTAACCTTGAGGAAATTAGTTTCACCAACAAATCAACCATCTCTATCGGTAACACCGGAAACACTTGGTACTTTGGTGATGGTGACATTTCTAACTTGAGTGATCCTGTTCACGTATTCCAAGGTGCTGGTGCTAAATCAGTAAAACTGGTGACTACTTCTGAATTCGGCTGTAAAGATTCGGCTACCGTTCTCTTTACCCTTGCCGAATCTCCAAAAGCAGATTTCAAACACTCAGATCCTTGTAACCTAACTGAAACACAGTTCAATATGTCCGGAACCAAACCAGCCGGTGTAAATTCAATTTTCGAATGGAATTTTAACGGTGAAGGAACTGCAAGCACTGAAAATCCAAAATATATGTTCAGCAATGTTGGTATGAAAGATATTACTTTGATCATCCGTTCAGCCAATGGTTGCAGCGACATGATCACCAAGTCTTTCCCTGTGAAATTGCAAGCAAAAGCGAATTTCATCGCCAATGATGTATGCGAAGGAGATGAAGTTTCTTTCACCAACAAATCATTTGTTGCTGCCGGAGACCTTCAGTATGAGTGGAGATTGGGTGATGGAGAAAAGTCGACCAAAACTTCTCCTAAGCACGCCTATGCGGCAACAGGATCTTCTAAGACTTTCCTTGTAACCCTCGTTGCCAATGTATTGAACGGATGTTCTGACTCAGTAACTTTACCTGTGAACGTAAATGCAAAAGCAAATGCTGCCTTTACCGCTCAAACTTCCGGTAGAACCGTAAAATTCAGTCAAACCACCACCGATCCATCCAATACCTACAACTGGAGATTTGGTGACGGAGGTAGTGCACAAAGCATCAATCCAAGCCATGAATACTATAACATCGACAAAGGAACCTTCCAAGCTTGTTTAGGTATCATTAACAACGCAGGTTGTTTGAGCGAAAAGTGTGAAACGGTAACCATCAACTTGGTAAGTGTTGAAGACATCAGCGCCAATGGTTTGAATGTGTATCCAAATCCTTCTAAAGGACAAGTATTTGTTTCCTTTGACCAAGCCGTGAACAATGGCACGGTTGAAGTGTACAACTTGCTTGGTGAAGTAGTTTACAACGTATCTGCCTTCACAGGAAATAAAGTAGAATTGAATCTCGATGGTCTTTCAGAAGGTGTTTACATCATCCGATTGAACGAAAACGGTGCTGTGAGCAGCCAACGTTTCGTATTGACCAAATAATTTTTCCTTACCTTAATCAAAAGGGGCCTCTCACAAGAGGCCCTTTTTTTGTTTGGCATAACCCCGATTCATCATTGCCGTGATTCAATTCAGTCACTGTATCATTTCTATGTTGAACTTTAGTACCTTTGCACTCATAAATTTGCAGAGATGCTTGTAGAACTTAAAATCCCTTCCGTGGGTGAATCAGTCACCCAAGTTACCATCAGCCAATGGCTAAAAAAAGATGGCGATTATGTTAAAATGGATGAACCTGTTGCGGAACTTGAATCAGATAAAGCGACGGTTGAGCTGAATGCCGTGGCTGCCGGTATATTAAAAATTATCACTTCAGAAGGCACTGACGTTGAAATAGGGGCCATTGTGGCATCGATCGATACCGATGCAAAAGCACCGGAAATGATGGCAGAAACCAAACCTGCAGTCCCTGCCGCTACTTCTGAAAAAATATCCACTCCAGTGAGCGCACCAGCGCACGAAAAAGTGGAAAGCTACGCCAAAGGACATCCTTCTCCGGCGGCTGCAAAAATCCTGAATGAAAAAGGAATTGAACCCCAATCAGTGCAAGGAACCGGACCCGGTGGAAGAATTACCAAACAGGATGCTGTGCAGGCTGATCTAGGAAAACTGCTCACGGAACAATATGGTACCGAAAGTCAACGCCAAGAGCGCCGTGAAAAAATGAGCAATCTCCGCAAAACGGTTGCCCGAAGGCTCGTGGCAGCTAAAAATGAAACGGCCATGCTCACCACCTTTAATGAGGTAAACATGCAGCCTATTTTTGATATCCGGGCCAGATATAAGGATAAATTCAAAGAAAAACATGGTGTAGGATTAGGCTTCATGTCATTTTTTACCCGCGCTTGTGTGCTCGCCCTAAAACGATATCCTGCCGTGAATGCTTACATCGATGGAAATGAGGTTGTTTACCATGATTATGCCGATATCTCTATTGCAGTAAGCGGTCCAAAAGGACTCATGGTACCGGTAATCAGAAATGCCGACTGTCTGACCATGAATGAAATTGAAAGTGAAATCATCCGTTTAGCCGGAAAAGTTCGCGATGGAAAAATTGGGGTAGATGAAATGGAAGGTGGAACCTTTACCATCACCAATGGGGGCGTATTTGGCAGCATGCTTTCTACACCCATTATCAATCCTCCGCAAAGCGCCATTTTGGGTATGCACAACATTGTGGAAAGACCGGTTGCCGAAAACGGCTCGGTAGCCATCAGACCCATCATGTATGTGGCATTGAGTTATGATCACCGAATCATTGACGGAAGAGAATCTGTTGGATTTCTGGTAACCGTGAAACATTTGCTCGAACATCCGGATGAATTGCTCACCGGAAACAGCCCCTTAGATTTGCTCTTTGGCTTGTAAGATCCTTTTGACTTCATTTGAGCGAGTTTCGCAATGATTGCGAGGCTCCATATTTCCCTTCATCATTATGGAAACAGCAAGGCTTTTGAAAGACCTCTTTTCATGCATGAACCAAGAAAGGGCTTTTCTTACTACATGCATTCTATCGATTTCCCCGGTTATCAAGAACTGATTAAAAAGTATTTTCAGCGCAATTACATCACCTCCATTACCTCAGCAGCTGATTTTTCAAGCAAATGAGCCGGAACAGAAGCCCTTACCATTTCTTCGAGTACTTTTAACAATCGCGCCTTGGCAAAATTACGGGTATATACCAAACTGATTTCCCGCACGGAAGTATCATTTTTAAAATCGCGTATATTTCGTTGGCTGCCTTCACACATCATTTCACTTGCCCACTCCGGCAAAATTGTGGCACCCCCTTCTAAATCCACAATGCGTTTTAAGGTTTCAAGCGAACCACTCTCATAGTCAAATGTAAGGTGTTTGTTGTATCTCACATCCATGGAACAAAGATTGATGGCCTGATTTCTAAAGCAATTTCCCTCACTGAGTAACCAAAGCTTGTCTTCCAGCAAATGCAGCGGCTCGATGGACTCTTCTCGGAAATGAGGATGCTCCGGATTCATGTATACTTT
>JBIIVF010000234.1:0-3086 GCA_044339595.1 Bacteroidia bacterium | reverse complement strand
GTGTATGTCTTGAGGCAAATTCAAATGTGAAAGTTGCAACACCAAGAGCATTGCCATATGCGGTGATTACATCAACAGATGATACTATTTGTTCAGGAAAGGCTACAACGTTCACTGTAAACGTGACTAACGTTAATTCAGCCCAAAACTTCACATTGACATATGTAGTAGGATCAACTGTTCGTACATTGAACGGAACAGGACCTGGTACCCATACAGTTACAATCCCAGCAGGATTATTCACAAACACTACGGACATTTCATTGCAGTCTATCAGCACTGCACTTGATATATCTACTAGTCCAAGAACACCTGCATGTAGCAACAGCAACCTGAACAGCACACAAACAATAACAGTACAGATGAACCCAATGGCAACATTGACCACTGTACCAAGCAGATTGTGTCATGGTGCAACAGTAACGTTTACAGTAAATGTATCCAGTGTAAATACAGGAGATTCATGGACAATGAACTATACATTAGACGGAGTAGCACAGACTGCAGCAACCGGAACAGGACCTGGAACCTTCCAGTTCACAACCAACAGCACAGTAACCGCAACTTCAGATGTATTGGCCTTGACCAACATTACCAATAACTCAACACAAGATAAGTGTATCACCACCTTAACAGATAGCAGAACCATAGCGGTTGATCCTACTACTGTTGCTGGTGTAATCGGAAACGATACCACAGTATGTAAAGGTGGAACTGGTTATGTGTTTGAAAAGGCGGCAGGTGTAGGCGCTATCATCAAATGGCAGAGCAGAGTTAAAGGAAATACAGCTTGGACAGATATTAATAATACTGCCAATACTATTTACTTCTTTAACTTGAATGATACAGTAGAATACAGAGCAATTTATAAGAGCGGATTGTGTAATGAGGAGGGCTCTAATATTATCACTGCGACTCCTCGTCCATTGCCAACAGCAACCATAGCTACTCAACCTGCAACAGATACTATATGTGCCGGTCAGACAGCTACATTAACATTGGATATCATAAATGTAGTGGCTGGTCAGAATTTTAGTATCACGTATCTAGAAGGAACTGTAACGAAAACTTACAACAGCTCTTCTGCAGGATATAGTGCAGGACCTGGAACTAAGAACCTTACTACAGGTGCTTTAACCACAACAAGTAATATTGTTCTACAGTCTATTACTACCACAGACGGAGTAATTTGCTCTAGCAATCTTACCAATGTAGCAAAAGCAACAGTAACGGTTATAGACCTTCCATTTGCTACAATTACATCTGGTCCGGATTCAATTTGTCAAGGTTCTTCTATCACGTTTACTGTCAACGTTTCTAACGTGAAGGCCGGTAATACATGGAGATTGATTTATGACCTAGAGTCAGATGCTGATACCATCACAGGTACAGGACCGGGTAACTTTACTCATACAGATAACGATCCTAATACTGCAACTTCAGCAATTATTACTCTGAAGGAGATTATGAATACAGGTACACCACATGGTTGCTTTACTTCAAATACAGATGATTGGGAAATCTATATCTTCAAACCAACTGTAGCCGGTAAGATTGAAGCTGCAGATACAGTTTGTAAAGGTGCCAATGCTTCAGTAAATGAGGTAACTGGTACTATAAAGGAAGGAAATATCATCAGATGGGAGAGTCGCACTGCTTCACAGAGCACTTTCACCCAGATTGCAAATACTTCTTTGAAACTTGATATCAACAACTTACAAGAGACCAGTTATTACAGAGCCGTTTACAAAAACGGAAGATGTGATACTGCTATTTCTAATGTAATTGAAATTGTTGTTCGTGAGTTGCCACTCGCTACCATCAATGGTTCAGCTACCATTTGTGCCGGAGATTCTACTAACTTGACTATCAATGTAACAAATGTTGCAGCTGGTCAAAAATGGGTGGTTACTTACCTCGAAGGTGTAACTACCAAAACAGTAGAAGGAATTGGCTCAGGAAGCTTCACCTTGAAAGTGGGTAACTTCATCACCAACACAGATGTTACCTTAACTCAGATTAAAACTGTTACATTAACACCACAGTGTACCAATGATAATTTGACAAATAATGCTAAAGCCACTGTATTTGTTAATCAGCGTCCATATGCTGCGATCGATACAGTAAGCACCAGAATTTGTCAGAATTCTAAAGGTTCTGCGGTAGTAACCGTGTCTAATGTAAGATCGAACGATTCTTGGACCATCACCTATACAGTTGGAACATCAACAGGATTGAATTACACTGGAGTAGGACCTGGTACATTTACCATTACTACACCGACATTGTCTAATCCTGGTTATGTAAACGTAATTCTTAACAGAATTCTAAATAACACCACAACTTGTGATTCAATCCTTAAGACTCAGTATGATTCTATCTTGGTAGACGCTACAACTGACCCAGGATTTATTACCGGTGACACAACAGTATGTAACGGTAGCAATTCTGGTGTGATTACTCAGAATACTGGTAATGGTTCTATCGTAAGATGGGAATATAGTGAGAACAACGGTGCAACATGGACTACCATTAGTGGCACTGCTTCAACTTATACCTTCACTAATTTGACAAAGACTACCTTGTTCAGATCAGTAAGAAGAAACGGAACTTGTTCAGAAGCTACTCAAGCGACCCCGGTTAAAATCACTATTCGTGAATTACCTGTTGCTACAATTAGCGGGTCACAAACTATTTGCTCAGGTCAAACTGCTTCATTAACTGTAAGTGCAACCAATACATATAGTGAAAGTTGGAATGTAGTTTACCTTGAAGGAACAATGCTTGACACACTGAGAGTGAATGCTCCATTGGTTAACCAAACTCTTGTAACGAAGGTATTAACATCTAATACTGACATTACATTGAAGAAGATTTACTTAACCAGCGGTTCACCACAGTGTGTGAATGATAATCTGACCAACAATGCAACTGCTACCGTAAATGTTAATCAATTACCGGTTGCGACCATTGTTAGCGGTCCTGATAGCTTATGTACTGGAAGCACTGCAACTGTTAAGATCAGTGTAAACAATGTAAGAACTGGAGAATCTTGGAAAGTGTACTGGAGTATCAATGGTGGTACT
>JBIIVF010000230.1:0-5586 GCA_044339595.1 Bacteroidia bacterium | reverse complement strand
CACCACGTGTGTCTTAACTGCTAATCCTTCAATCATTAAGTTGACTAGAATTGATAATAATACAACAAGTTGTTTCTCAATTCTTAATGATAGCAAAACAATCCAAATCGATCCAACTTCTGTTGGAGGTACATTGTCAGCCAATGCTACTGTTTGTAAAGGCGCTAATAGTGGTACTTTGATTTTGGGATCTGATGCAAGAGGTACTATTGTAAGATGGGAATATTCTGAAGACAATGGTGCTACTTGGACCAACATAGCCAATACTACCAATAACTACAGCTATGCTAATCTTCTGAAAACAACAAACTACAGAGTGCTTGTAAGAAGCGGTGCTTGTGCTCCTGCTTATTCATCAACTGTAACTATTACAGTGAATGAATTGCCGGTTGCAACAATCACTGGAGGTTCTAAGACAATTTGTGAAGGTTCTTCTACTTGGGTACTTTTCTCAGTAACCAATGTGAGCAGTGCTCAAACATGGGAAATCACTTATCTTGAAGGATCTACCACCAAAACTAGAACTGGCACAGGTGCTGTAACCAATGATACGTTGTTTACTTCTACTTTGAGTCAAACAACTGATATCACTTTACAGTCAATTAGAATCACTTCAGGAGCTCCATTGTGTACCAATAATAGTTTGGTAAATAATGCAACAGCAACCATTACTGTAATAGACAACCCACTTGTTCATATCACAAGCTATCCAAAGAATGTATGTAAAGGAGATAATCCTGCCATAACAGTTGAGGTAAGTAGAGTGAGATCTACACAATCATGGGTGTTATTGTATCGTGTGAACAATGGCTCTAACCAAACAACTACGGGTGTGGGTTCAGGTTCATTCTCTTTCAACATTGGAGTATTGAATAATGAAGGTGCAAACGGTGTTAGATTCTTGAGTATTACTAATACTGGATCTAATCCTAACTGTACTAGCCCATTGTCAGATTCTATCACTATTATGGTGGATTCTACTTCATTGGGCGGCTCATTAACTGGTCCTTCAAAAGTATGTAAAGGCAGCAACGGTACATTGTCTCTGTCAGGCTTTAGAGGTGCAATCCAGAAATGGCAGTATTCAACTGACGGAACCAACTACTTCGATATCGCTAATACAGCTACTTCTTATAGCTTCAGTAATTTGACTACCAAAACATGGTACAGAGTAGTTGTGAAGAATGGTGCTTGTCCAGATGCATTCTCTAATGCATTCATCGTAGATATTCAAGAATTACCAACGGTTGCGATAGTGAATCCAACACAGACCATCTGTGCCGGATCTTCTACTACCTTGAACCTTACAATTGGTAACCTGACTTCAACTGATACTTGGACAATCAATTACAAGGAGAATGGAACAGATAAGACCGTAAGTGGCACTGGTACATCTCTTGCTTGGAACGTTGGACCATTCTCTACTACAACTACCATTGAATTGATTAGAATTACTCAAACCAATGGTTTAGGTTGTACCAATACAGCATCTGACAAGGCGGTGATTACAGTTCTTCAGAACCCAATCGCTACCATCAGCAGTGCACCGGATTCACTCTGTGTGGGTACTTTGGTATCCTTCAGAGTGGATGTGAGCAATGTGCGTACAACTGATCCTTGGACATTGAACTATGAAGTGAACGGTGTATCTGGTTTGAGAAATGGAACAGGTCCTGGTTCATTTAACGTCTCTACTGGTATCGGTGCTTCAGTAAGCGTAACAACAGTTAAACTTACCAACATAGCCATAACAGCAACCCCATTCTGTACACGTGTATTGACTGATTCAGTTAACATTAATGTTTCTCCTGCTTCTGTAGGTGGTACATTGTCACCAAGCACAGCTGTAGGTTGTGCAGGTACTGCATCTGGTACACTTACCTTGAATGGAAATGTAGGAGCAATTCAATATTGGGAATACAGCACAGATGGTGGAAATACTTGGACAGTAACTGCTAATAAGAATAATACATTCTCTTACAGCAACTTGACCACTACAACTATCTACAGAGTATATGTGAAGAGCGGACCATGCTCAGGTACATATTCTTCAACAGCGACTGTAACCGTTATTCAGTTGCCAACGGCTCTGGTAACAGGTTCACCAAGAGTTTGTCCTGGTGTAGGTGCTAGATTTGATGTAACTGTTGCCAACATTGCTACAGTTGATAATTGGACAGTTCGTTACACAGTAAATGGTGGAGCGGTTCAAACAGTGACTGGAACAGGTCCTGGTACCAAGTCTATCTTGACTGCCGGATTTACCTATCCAAACACAATCGTTGTGAAAATAGTGAATGTTGAAAACACTACTTATGGTTGTGTGAACAGCACCATTGTGAGTCAGGCTGAAGGTAAGGTTACTCCAAACCCATCTCCTGCGTTCACTGCAACCAGCGCTTGTGCTGATACCCTAGTTGTATTCACAAACAACTCAACCATTGCTGAAGGCTTAATTGGAGGTTTCAAATGGTTCTTCGGTGACGGAGACTCTTCAACTAACATTAATCCTACTCACGCATACAGAAATCCTGGAACGTACACTGCTAGATTAGTTGCTACTTCAGATAATTCTTGTACAAGTGAAATTAGCAGAACTGTAACTGTATTCGCTAACCCAATTGCTAACTTCAACACAGCTAACGCCTGTCAGAATAGCATCGCTTCATTCACAGACGCTTCTACGGTAGCACCGGGTAGTATCACAGGATGGGCTTGGAGTTTCGGAGATGGTAATACTTCTACCTTGCAAAATCCAACACATAGATATACAAGCGCAGGTACTTACCTTGTAACCTTAACTGTAACCACCAATAATGGCTGTCAGTCTAGCGTTACTAAGTCAATTACTGTCTACACCTTACCTGAAGCCAATTTCGTAGCACAACCTGTTTGTCAGGACGATGCCATGAGTTTTGTAAATGCTTCAGCCATCGGTGCAGGTACCATGACTTATGATTGGGATTTCGCAGGACAAGGCACTTCTACTCAAAAAGATCCATCGTTTACATTCACTGGATTTGGTTCGTTCAATATTAGATTGATCGCTACCAGCAACTTCGGATGTAAGGATACTATTGTTAGAGCTGTGACAGTTAATCCAAACCCTGTGGCATCATTCACTGTAGCTCCAAGATGTATCGGTGAAGCTTCTGACTTTGTAAATACTTCTTCAGTTGCTACAGGAACAATCACTGAATACTACTGGAACTTTGGTGACACTACCTTCAGTGGTCTAACCAATCCTTCACACACTTATGCAAGACCTGGCTCATATACTACTACTTTGAGAGTGGTTTCTGATAAAGGTTGTGATCATACAGTAACCGGTTTGGCTGACGTGTTGGCATTGCCAGCTGTACAGTTAACTGCCGGTGGCCCGACTAGCTTCTGCTTCGGTGATAGCGTAACATTAAGCGCTAACAGCAACGCAAGAACTTATAACTGGTCAACTGGTGCAACTACCGGATCAATCGTAGCGAAAGCAACCGGTTGGTACAAAGTGAGAATCACTGCTCCTCCGATAGGATGTGCAAATGAAGACAGCATTTTTGTAAATGTTTGGTCATTGCCAAATGCTAAAGCTTGGCCGGCTGATAAAGTAAACCAAGACAGAGATACCATTAATAAAGGTGAATCAATCCAGTTACACGCAAGTGGTGGTGAGGTTTACTCTTGGAACCCTGCTGATTACTTGAATAACGCCGGAATTGCTGATCCAATAGCAGAAGCGATGTTGAATACAACTCAATACATAGTAACTGTAACAGATAGCAACAGCTGCGTAAGTAGAGATACAGTAACAATCGTAGTGCTTGACAACTTCAAGTTGGTTGTTTACAACGTAGTCACTCCAAACGGAGATGGTAAGAACGATCGTTGGGTAATTGACAACATCGAAGCTTATCCAGAAGCTGAAGTAGTGATTGTAAACAGATACGGTATGGAAGTATTCAAGACTACCAACTATCAGAATATCAGTGGTTGGGATGGAACTTATGATGGTAAGGATCTCCCAGATGGAGCTTACTACTATATCATTTCAAGTAAGAACTTCAATGGTGTTGTTTACAAAGGGGTTATCAACCTGATTAGAACCAAATAATTAATATAAGTCAATCCCAAATAATGAGAAATAAAATGAAAAAGTTAGCATCACTCATTGCATTTGTGGTAGTAGGCATCACGGGTACCTTCGCACAGCAGGTACCCTTGATGAGCCACTATTACTACAACAAGTTTTTGTATAATCCTGCACTTGCCGGTGCCCAAAGCTACGGTCAGGCGTATATCATTAACAGAAATCAATGGAATAGTGTTCCTGGTGCACCGAATACCAAAATGGTAACCATGGATGGCCCTATGAAAAAGAAGAACATTGGTATCGGAATGGGTTTATTCAGAGATGAAGCAGGTCAATTCAACATCACAGGTGGACAAGTAGCTTATCGTTATGGCATAAATTTCGATGAAGATCAAATTTTGTCTTTCGGGTTGTCACTTGGGTTCTTGGATAACAGAATTGACTTCTCTAAAATTAATCCAAAAGATCTTGATGATCCGGTAATCAGAAACTCATATGAAAATGCAACTGGTTTTGATGCTAATTTTGGTGTTAATTATAACTGGAAGAAATTAAATGTAGGTTTCTCTGTACCGCAGATCATAGGGAATGATTTATCTTATAAGTCTTTGTCAAACCCTGCAATTAAAGACGTAGTATATGGAATGAGAAGACATTATATCTTCAATGCTAATTACGACATTGATTTGAAGGACGGAAAGTGGTGGTTAGAACCTACTGTATTGCTTAGAGCTACCCCTGGTGCACCTCTTCAATATGACATCAATGCCATGGTTAGTTACATGCGCAAAGTGTGGATTGGAGCCATGTATCGCAGTGCCTATGCAGCTACTTTCTCTACTGGATTTAAAGTGGCAGATCAGTTTGTTGTAGGTTATGCCTACGATATGGCGGTGAACGCTCAAAAGCAATATTTGAAAGGCGCTCATGAAGTATTGATCGGATATCATTTTGGTGGAAAACCTTCTGATGATCCTGAAATCAAGAAGAAGTTCAAAGAAATTGATGATAAAGTGAAGAAGAATTCTGATGACGTTGATTCCTTAGGAAAAGAAGTTCAGAAGAACAAAGATGATATCAAGCAAAATACTGAGGACATTGATGATACGGATGATGAATTAGAAAACATCAAACAACGTCTGAATAAGTTCGAAGATTTCATGAAATCAATCGAAGATGGTGGTCTTAACAATGTAAACAAAGGAGATGTATATTCATTCTCTAACGTTTATTTCGAAACCAACAAATGGGATATTTCTACCGTTGCTTCTTCAGAATTGGATAACCTTGCTGAAATCTTAAAGAAAAATCCAAACTTGAAGATTCAAGTAGCTGGTCATACAGATGAAAGAGGTTCTGATTCTTACAATACATGGTTGTCTAGTAAACGTGCCGTTTCAGTAAATGAATACCTGAAGAAAAAAGGAGTGAGTGCTTCTCAATTAACCGTAAAAGGTTATGGTGAAGGCGATCCTTCTTCTCAAAATGACCTCGCTCAAAAC
>JBIIVF010000111.1:0-8181 GCA_044339595.1 Bacteroidia bacterium | reverse complement strand
AAGTTTGTAGAATTATAAAATCTGATCCTTCCAGAGATACCCTTGTCATGTTTTTAACGGCCCGAGATGAAGAATATTCTGAATTGGCGGGTTTTGAAGCCGGCGCTGATGATTATGTAGCCAAACCTTTGAAGCCAAGGGTTCTCATGAGCCGCATTAAGGCTATTTTGAAAAGAAAAAATTCAGGCGAACAAGCCGGAACCCTAATCTCCATTGGTGATATTCGCATCGATCGCAGTAGTTATCAGGTTTTTGTGAAGGAAAAGGAGTTTTCCTTGCCTAAAAAGGAATTCGAATTGTTGTTCTTACTCGCGTCAAAACCGGGAAAAGTATTCACCCGGGATAATATTCTTTCTGAAGTTTGGGGAGATGATGTTTTGGTGGTGGATAGAACCATCGATGTGCATATCCGCAAAATCAGAGAAAAAATCGGGGATGAACGCATCAAAACCATCAAAGGTGTAGGTTACAAGTTTGAGGAAATCTGAAAATTTGTACCTTTAACTCCTGAATGAGAAAAAATCCAACCCCGGGCTCCATCGCCCTCATATCGTCGCTGCTAGTTTCCTTCATCGTTTTGTTGGCTTTACAGATTATCCGTTTGGGGATTGTAGAGTCGCTGATTGTGGTGGCAGTTTCAGCAGTTGCTTCGTTTATTGTATTCTACTTGTTGCTGACTCGGTTCATTTATCGAAAAATAAAGCTGATTTATAAAACCATTCACAGTCAGAAAATTCACAAGTATTCGCTTCCACCCAAAAATAGGCTCAATGATGATCCGATTGGCGAAGTACAAGAGGAAGTAATCAATTGGGCCAAAGACAATATGGCCGAAATTGAGCAGCTCAAAAAGCAGGAAAATTTTCGCCGTGAGTTTCTGGGAAATGTGTCGCATGAATTAAAAACACCCATTTTCAACATTCAGGGCTATCTGCATACTTTGCTGGATGGGGCCATGCAAGATGCGGTGGTAAATGAAAAGTTTATTGCCAAAGCTTCAAAAAATGCCGACCGTTTGGCCGAACTGGTAGAAGATCTCACCATCATTTCACACCTTGAAAGTGGAGAATTAAAACTCAAATTAGAACGATTTGATATTCATGCACTGACCAAGGAGGTCTTTGAAAGCCTGGAATTAAAAGCCCGCATGAGAAAAATCTCTCTTGGATTTAAAGAAGATTGCAATAAACCCTTTATGGTGAAGGCAGATCGCGCCAGAATTCATCAGGTTTTGACCAATTTAATTGTGAATGCCATTAAATATGGTCGGGAACGAGGATCCGTTCAGGCAGGATTTTATGATATGGATAAGTTGCTGTTGATAGAAATCAGCGATGACGGTGAAGGCATCGAAGACCGTCATTTACCCCGTTTATTTGAACGTTTTTATCGCATTGACCGAAGTCGCAGCCGTGAAGCCGGTGGATCCGGATTGGGACTCGCCATTGTTAAACATATCATCGAAGCCCATGGACAAGTCATCAACGTAAGATCAGATGTTGGGGTGGGTACTACTTTTGGATTTACGCTTACGCAAGGGTGATAAGGGAATTATGAATTAAAAATTAAAAATTACGAATTACGAATTGTGCTTTCGGAATTTCACCAACTAAACCCTCAACTCTAAAAACCCAAACCCTCAACCCTTTTACCTAGCGCCTAATACCTTTTACCAAATAGCTAAAAGGTCAACCCTTCAACACCTCTTTCGCAAAAAAATCGAGCAATTCTTCTTTTCCTAAGCTTGTGGTAGCGGAAGTGAGAAACATTTCCGGAAATTCTTCAAATCCAACGGAGTGCAGTGCGGCAGAATAATTTTCAAATACAGCCATCATTTCTGCCTGTTTCAGTTTTTCAGATTTGGTAAAAACCAACAGAAACGGAATATCGTGAAGGCCACACCAATGAATAAATTCAAGATCAATGCGTTGTGGTGGGATCCGACTGTCAATCAGAATGCATACCGCAGATAAATCTTTTTGTTGAACGAAGTAATCTTCAATCATTTGTCCGAAGGTGGCCCGCTTCGTTTTGCTCACCTGAGCATAGCCATATCCGGGCAAATCCGTCAAAAACCAGCTTTCATTGATGAGGAAACGGTTAATGGATTGCGTTTTACCCGGTTTTCCGGATGTTTTTGCCAAATCTTTCCTTCCGCAAAGCATGTTAATGAGAGAACTTTTGCCCACATTACTCCGCCCGATAAAGGCAATTTCAGGCAACGAACCTTCCGGCATTTCACTTTGTTTGCCATAAGAGGCAATGAATTTTGCTGATTTAACTAACATGGTTGATATTTGCGGCCGATTCGGGTTAAGAAGATTTTAGCAAAGGTAAACCTTTCCAAAGGATTGCATGTTACTAATTGAGATTCGTAAGACCGCAATTGAACCATTAAGAATGATGACCAAACAAATAGTACCGGATACCGCCTCTGCCTTGAGCAAAAAAGAACAAGTGAGAGATATGTTCAACGATATATCCGGGAAATACGATTTTCTGAACCGCTTTCTTTCGCTGGGTATTGATATCAGCTGGAGAAAAAAAGCCATCAACAGCCTGAAGCCGTATCATCCAAAGCAAATATTGGATGTAGCCACAGGTACCGCGGATCTCGCTTTAGAGGCATTGCGCCTGAATCCGGATAAAATCACCGGCGTAGATATCGCCGATGGAATGCTGGAAGTAGGGAGAAAGAAAATAAAGGCAGCCGGCATCCATAAAATCGAGCTGATTTGTGCCGATAGCGAACAGTTGCCTTTTGAAAATGAAACCTTCGATGCCGCAACCGTGGCATTTGGAGTAAGAAATTTTGAACATCTGGAGGAAGGATTGAAAGAGATGCATCGTGTGTTGAGAAAAGGCGCGCCTATTGCCATCCTGGAATTCTCGAAACCATCAGTATTTCCGGTAAAGCAACTATTTCAATTTTATTTTAAGGTAATTTTGCCGGTAACGGGTAAATTGTTTTCGAAACACAACAACGCATACAGTTATTTGCCTGAAAGTGTTCAACATTTCCCTGAAGGAAGTGATTTTGAAGAAATCATGAAACATTGCGGATATCAAAACGTGAGTTCCAGTCGTTTAAGTTTCGGAATATGCACACTATATATAGGTATAGCTTAATTCTGTTGACGTTTTTGTTTCTGCTTCCTGCACCATCCAAAGCGCAGGAAAGAAATCCATTGTATGATTTGCAAAAGATTCACTTTGGTTTCGCCATTATTGGTAACGATGCCCGTTTGAAATATTCAACCAGTGAAAACTACCTAAACATGGACACCATCAACCATATGTGGTCAAAGCCCTTTCCGGGATTCGGAGTTGGAGGGATCATGAATATCCGTGTGGCCGATTATTGGGATATCCGCACCATGCTCAACATCACTTTTGCTCAACGCAATATGTATTATACCTTCAAAAACGGAGAAGAGAAGGAAATTCCCATCGAGTCGACCTACCTCGAAATTCCATTATTGCTTAAGTACAAATCGAAGCGACACAGAAATGTTCGTTTTTATGCCTTGGGTGGAGCTTCCTACCGGTATGACTTTGCTTCCGACAAGGAAACAGAAAGAAGCAATACCAAAGCCATCGTGGCCTTGCAACCCAACACATTTAGCTATGATATTGGCTGTGGTCTCGATTTTTACTTCGAATATTTCAAATTTTCACCCGAACTAAAGCTGAGCACAAGCATCAACAATGCCCTGGTAAAAGATCCTTATTTTTATTCAAGCAGTTTGCAGGGCGTATATCCAAAATTGGTTCAGTTCAGCTTTTTGTTTGAATAATGAAGTTTAATATTCTCAACCGGGATGCGCAGTCCAATGCCAGAACCGGAACCATCACCACCGATCACGGGGTCATTCAAACTCCTATTTTTATGCCCGTTGGCACGCAAGCGACGGTGAAGGCCGTAGATCAAAAGCGGTTGACTGAAGATGTAAAAGCCCAAATCATTCTTGGGAATACTTATCATCTTTTTCTAAGGCCTGGCACAGATATCATGAAAAAAGCCGGCGGTCTGCATTCATTTATGAATTGGAATAAACCCATTTTGACCGACAGCGGTGGATTTCAGGTCTATTCTATTTCAGAAAATCGCAAAATCACGGAGGAAGGCGTTCATTTCAGAAGTCATATCGATGGGAGTAAATTGCTTTTTACACCGGAAAATGTCATGGATATCCAAAGAATCATAGGCGCTGATATTATCATGGCCTTCGATGAATGTACTCCATATCCTTGTGAAAAGAAATACGCCACCAGCAGCATGCATCAAACCCATCGTTGGCTCGGCAGATGTTGTAAGCGATTTGATGAAACTGAATCACATTATGGTTTCTCACAAACCTTATTTCCAATTGTACAGGGTAGTGTTTATCCCGATTTGCGGAAACAAAGTGCTGAGGTCATCGCTTCTTTTGAAAGAGAAGGGAATGCTATTGGCGGTTTATCCGTGGGAGAGCCGCATGAAATGATGTATGACATGACCGCTTTGGTTTGTGAAATACTGCCGGTAGAAAAGCCACGATACCTCATGGGAGTGGGTACACCGGTTAATTTATTGGAGTCCATCGCGTTGGGCATAGATATGTTCGACTGTGTGATGCCGACTCGGAATGCAAGAAATGGCATGCTTTTCACCGCAGAAGGCACCATCAACATAAAGAATAAGAAATGGGAAGATGATTTTTCGCCCATTGATCCGTTGATTACGCCCGAATATTCTAAGGCCTACTTGCGACATTTGGTGGTAGCCAAAGAGTACCTGGCTGCACAAATTGCCTCTGTTCACAATCTAAAGTTTTACCTTTGGCTTATGGAAGAAGCCAGAAATCAAATCTCAGCCGGCACTTTCACTCCTTGGAAAATTAGTATGGTCTCTAAATTAAATCAGCGATTATGAATGTAGAAGAATTGCGTAACCGAACCACCACGCTGGCCAATGCCTGTATAAAGGTAAGCGTTTTATTGCCGGGAGGAAATGCACTGATCCATCTGGTGAAAGAAAAATTACTTCAACACGCCACCGAGTTGTCCGTAAAAACCCGGATTTTAGGCTATCCGCAGAATTCAGAGCATTTCATTAATCGGCTCAATGAATGTGCCGATGCATCCAATGCCTGTGGTTTTTGGCTTGAATTGGTTAAAGCCGAACAACTGATGGACATGAGTCTCATCAACCCGCTCATAGACGAATGCGATGCATTGTTGAAACTTTTTTTATTGGTGGCCAAAAAATCGAAAGACAAACTCGAATAGGGAATGATCAAAAAGCTCGATTGGTATATCATCCGCTCTTTCCTCAGTGCATTTGCATTGGCGTTGGGCTTGTTTACCATCATCATCATCATTTTTGATGTGTCAGAAAAGATTGATGACTTTGTAGAGAAATCAGTTCCTTTCACAACCATCGTATCGAAGTACTACATCAACTTCGTTCCATTTCTTCTCAACCAGTTCAGCCCCATCTTCATTTTTATCTCGGTCATTTTCTTTACTTCAAAAATGGCGGATCGCAGCGAAGCCATTGCCATGTTCAGCAGCGGGATATCCTATAACCGTTTTCTCAGACCTTATATGTTGACGGCATTGTTTCTCGGATTTTTGAGCTTTGCCTTAAATGCGTGGATCATTCCTACATCAGATAAAATTCGTGTTGATTTTGAGAATACCTATATCAGAGATATATCGAATGATTATCGGGAGAATATCAAAAGGCAGATTCAGCCCGGCATCGTTATGTCGATGCAGAGTTTTAACTATCTCGACAGTTTTGGCTATTTGGTTAATCTCGAACATATCGAAAATAACCGATTGGTATCAAGAATGAGCGCTGAAAAAATGCAATGGAATCGGACCGCAGAAAAGTGGACGCTTTCTAATTATCGTTACCGGATTTTCAATGGCGATGGCACTCAAACCCTTCACTCCGGCAAAACCCTCGACACAACCATCCAGTTTAATCCCATTGATTTTTTCAGAAGGGTAGAAGATGTGCAGTCATTTAACCTCCGCGAGCTGGATGAATACATCGAAATGGAAAAAATGCGCGGAACTGAAAACGTGTTCTTCTATCAAACTGAAAAATATCGGCGGTATGCAGCGCCCTTGTCTATTTTGGTATTGACCTTCATTGCGGTCTGTGTTTCATCCATCAAAACCAGACAGGGCATAGGATTGCATTTAGGTAAGGGCATACTCATCAGCTTTTTTTACCTGTTTGTGATTCAATTCTTTCATTCCTATGGTTCCAGCGGCGCGCTGCATCCCATATTGGCGGTGACCGTACCGAATGTCATGTTCTTTTTCGTGGGTCTATATTTTTATCGCTTCACGCAGAAATAGACTGCCTTTCTTCAAAATTTATTAGGTTTGAAACATGAAATACCTAATATCAATCTTCATAGGTTTATTTATTTGTTCAGGAGCATTCGCTCAATCGCACTCATATAAGGTAGAGAGGAATATCAAAACAGCCTTGTTGCTTGCCTATAATATGGGAGAACCTCAAAATGAATGGGTCGAATCCTTGAATAAGTCATTCCCGGCGCATCATCACGTTACCGCTGAAGCCAAGATTCAACGAAATGCAGAACGATTTGGTGCAGGTTCAGGGAAAAGCTGGAAAAATAGGTATTTATCTACTCCGGCAGATATTACCCCTCAATTGCTAAAGAATTTTAATGGATTACCCGTTGGAGGGGCCGGCATTCCGAATGATAACAACATGGCCATTTCAAATGATGGAACCGTTGTGAGTGTGATCAACAGTTCTGTGAGCATTTTCAAATCGGATGGAACCTCGATTCGATATCGGACTCTGCGTACCATCGTGAACAATGTATTGCCCAATTTAGACAGGACCTATGATCCGAAAGTTTTGTATGACCCGTTTTCAGATCGATTTATCCTTGTTTTTCTTCAAGGCAGCACCAGTGCAGACACTCGTATTGTTGTCGGATTTACCAAAACCAACAATCCGGATGGAGATTGGAATTTTTATGCCATCGACGGAAATCCATTTTTAGGCAAGACCTGGAGTGATTATCCGATCATCGCCATCAATGAACGCGATCTTTTCATAACGGTCAATATATTAAAGGATGATGAAAGTTGGCAGGAAGGCTTCACGCAATCGGTGATTTGGCAGGTAAATAAGGCAAGTGGATATAAAGGAGACAGTTTGTTGAAGGACTTGCATTACGACATCAAATATAAGGATGTTCCGGTTTGGAGCATTTGTCCGGTGCAACCGACACCCGAAACCCGCGATGATGGTATCTATCTTTTATCGGTTCGGCCCTCAGCGTTGACCAATGACACCTTGTTTATACATCGGATTGATGGTCATGCAGGTGGACCGGAAGTTCGTCTTTCGCTGAAAACTGCGGTGGCAGATCAACCTTATGGCGTTCCACCCAGTGCGTATCAGCCTAGTGCGGGATTTAGATTGCAAACCAACGATACACGTGTATTGAGTGGATTCTATCATCAGGACCATATACAATATGTGCAAACCACCTATGTGCCGATGAATGGGGCTTCCGGAATTTTTCACGGTATGTTGTTTTATCCTGAGAAGAACAATCCCCGGATCGAAGCCCGTTATATCGCTCATGATACTTTTGATTTAGCTTATCCTTCTCTTTCTTCTGTGGCAGATGCCAACGCTCCTTATGCTTCCGCCATCACTGCATCGTTCAGTTCACCTGCACATTTTCCCGGAACTTTGGCCATCTATCACAATAAGTCGGGCAGTTTACCTTCTATTTATGGAAATCCGGTAATTATTCGAAAAGGGGATGGGTTGATTAATACGTTTTTGGCTGACAGCATGGAGCGATGGGGCGATTATACCGCCATCCAGGTTAAGTATAATGAAAGGAATAAAGTGTGGATGAGTGGATCGTATGGTATGAGTACCACCAGAAATGGAGTTTGGATCGGGCAGATTGAGATTGATAATGCGATCGGAATAGAGGTATTGGATGCCGGAATGAATATATATCCTATACCTGGGGAAGGAATTTTGAGGGTGAAGTTGAATATTCCCGGCACCGGAAAAATTATTTTTAGCTGTTTTGATGCATTGGGTCAGGTTATTTTGAAGCAAGAAGAAGAGAAATTAATGGGTGGGGAACAGGAATGGGAAATAAATTTATCGGGTAT
>JBIIVF010000101.1:0-8997 GCA_044339595.1 Bacteroidia bacterium | reverse complement strand
TTTAACGATGTAACGATGTAATGATGAATCGATGTATAATTTCTATCCGTGTCATCCATAAATCCGTTTAATCTGTGATTCAGACTTTTTGCCTTGAAGCGATGAAACGATTTAGCGATGAAACGATGTAATGATTTAAAGATGTAATGATGAATCGATGTATAATTTCTATCCGTGTCATCCATAAATCCGTTTAATCTGTGATTCAGACTTTTTGCCTTGAAGCGATGTAATGATTTAACGATGTAATGATTTAACGATGTAATGATTTAACGATGTAATGATGAATCGATGTATAATTTCTATCCGTGTCATCCATAAATCCGTTTAATCTGTGATTCAGACTTTTTGCCTTGAAGCGATGAAACGATTTAGCGATGAAGCGATGTAATGATTTAACGATGTAATGATTAACGATACCTTTTACCTAGTACCTAGTACCTAGTACCTTCTGTCCCCAGATATCAGCCAAATTAAAGCGTGTAATTCAATATCTATAAGAAGGTCAGGCCTATTTTCTTATTCAGTCCTTTCTCGAATATTCTAATCAGGGTTGACAATTGAATATTTCCTTTGGCATTTTCAATTTTAGAGATGTAGCTTTTTTTGGTGCCTGCCTTAATCGCTAATTGCTCCTGTGTAAGGTTGGCTTCCTTTCTTGCTACTTTAAGCATCTCGCTCACAATGAACATTTGAGCCCTTTCTTCGTATTCATTTCGAGTGTCGGTTCCAATTTTTCCGTGCTCATTTTCAATAAATTCATCAAACGTTTTTATTCCTTTATATTCTTTCATAGCTTCTTATTTGTATGTTCAAAGTACTCATTTTTTAACTTCATGGCTTTTTCAATCTCTCCCTATGGTGTTCTTTGTGTCTTTTTTTGAAAGCCATTGAACAAAACAACCAATTTCCCTTCGTCAAAGCAGCAGAAAATTCTATAAATATTAGACTGATATTCAATCTTAACTTCATAAAGTCCAAGATATCCGGTCATTGGTGCCAGAAATTTCTCAGGGACTCTGTCAACTTGCTTGATTAACTCAAGTACATATTTCACCTTCTCTCTAACCTTTACATCGAGTTCTTTAAAAAGTCGGTAAAGTGGTCTCCATAAAATATGATCTGTCTTGTCACGCTTATGAAAGTTATCTTCAAAGATAACAAATCTTCGGTTAAATTCCAAAAATATTGTTCAAACTGCTTAACTTTAAATCAGAATATCTAGATAAGTCGTTCTCGATACGGCTTTTCCTCCGCTGCGCTTCGGAACACCTACTCGAACTGACAAGAGGTCAAAACCTGCCTAGGTGAATTCTGGCAAGTGAAAGATAGTTTGAAACTATATGACACTCTGACGTAGTCAGAGACTGCGCCGAACGTTGGATTTTTCTGATGCCGAAGTACACATATGAATCATTGCAGTATCCGGCCTGTGGGAGGGAAATGGCCTTATTTGTCTTTTCGTTCTCCGCTTGGTTATGGAGGCGTGAAAATTAATTATCCCATTGAGCAGATAAGAAAGCGATGGGCGAACGCCGGCCGAACTACTTTTCCTTTTCTTAATATCGAATGACAACCGAACTTAGGTAACCCCAATAAATATAAAAAGTGGCTCCCATCGTGGCATTCGCCGAAATGGCCTTAGCGGATAGAAAAGAGAAATACAGCCTTGATTTTTTTTGCTGACTTTTTTTGATCAAGCAAAAAAAGTCAGTGGGGCTAGCGTGAATACGTTCATTGCAGATACCATGTTTGGGCAAAGCCCTGGAAACCATATTATTCAATAAAGTCAACCATTTTGATTAAGTAAATGCCGCAGAATTAGTAAAACAAGAAGATTCAGGTTCAGTTAGATAAAAAAGCGGATAATCATAATTCTTAAACCGATTTCTTCAACGCAATCATCTGAAGCGCGGTAACACCCGCTTCATACCCCTTATTACCATGCTTTCCACCCGCGCGGTCCAGCGCCTGTTCTTGATTGTCAGTAGTCAGTACCCCGAAGATCACCGGCTTGTCATGGGTTAAACCTATATTCATTATACCTTGAGCAGCGGCATGACAAATAAAATCGAAATGGCGTGTTTCACCCTGAATCACACATCCCAGACAAATCACGGCATCATAATGAAGGTCTGCGAAAAATTGAGCCCCCAGGGCCAATTCATAAGTGCCGGGTACTTGGGCTACTCGAATGTTATCAGCGTGAACAGAGGCTGCCTGTAACGCTTCTAAAGCGCCATCCAATAGTTTGTCGGTTACCTCCCTGTTCCACGATGAAACCACGATGGCCACATAATAAGCACTGCCATCAGGCAATGCCCCTTCAAATTGATTGAGGTTTTTAAGATGGGTAGCCAAAGAATCAGGCTTCAGTTTTGGCTTGTGCCCTATAGATGTATTTATCGATATTGATACCGTATTCGGTGTCTTTGTACTCCTTTTTGAGCAATTGGTAGGCTTTCAGGGCTTCTTCCCAGTTGTCGAGTTTCTCATAAACACGACCGGCTTTCATCAAGGCGAGCGGAGAACTGAAGTTGTTCTTTCTCATGGTGGCTGCTTTCATGAAAGCAGAGGCTGCATCTTCATATTGCTGAAGCTGTACATAACAATCACCTATCAAAATCTTGGTCAAAGGAGCCAGCATCTCATCGTCAAATTTGGCTTTTTTCAAATAAGTGAGGGAATTTTCATATTCTCCTTTGGCAAGGTAAGCGCGTCCGGCATAATACTTGGCCAAATTTCCTGACTTGGTGCTGCCATATTCATCTGCAATGTCAATGGCACCCGGATTTTTACCATCACCGTTGAGCACAAAATTCATAGAATCCATTTCAAAGTAGCGCTGTGTCATGAACAAAGCTGCACTGGCTTCTTCCTCCTGGGCAGGAAGATGAAAGCGGGTATAGTAAATATATCCTGCTACCAACACGGCAATGGCGCCTACAGCAATCTGAACTGCTTTTTTATTGTTGGCAATAAAATCAAGAAAGGATGTTTTTTGTGTGTTATTGAGATCTGTACTCATGTAAAAAAAATTTTTGCAATAATAATGTCTTTAATAGGATCAAGCAAACTTAGTTTATTCCATGATGAATGGATAACTATCGGTATACACATCGGTGTACAATTCACTTTCATCCGGATAAGGCGAATTCTCTGCGAATTCAACGGATTCTAACACCACTTTCATGATGCGTTCTTCCCAAGCTTCGAGTTCACTTTCAGTATACCAGCCTTGATCTAACAAGGTTTGTCTCACCTTTTCCAATGGATCTTGAAGTTTATAGGCTTCTACTTCTTCTTTGGTGCGATATTTTGCCGGATCTGACATGGAATGTCCGCGGTAGCGATATGTTCTCATTTCCAAAAATGTAGGGCCTTCTCCGTTTCGGGCTCTGGCAACGGCTTCTTCCATAGCATCATGAACCGTTTCGCAAGACATGCCGTCTATTTGCGCAGAAGGCATATCATAAGCGAGACCAATTTTATAAATATCGAGCATATTGGTGGTACGTGCCACGGAGGTTCCCATGGCATAATGGTTGTTTTCACAAATAAAGATGACCGGTAATTTCCAGAGCATCGCCATGTTAAAAGTCTCGTGCAATGCACCTTGTCTTACCGCTCCGTCGCCCATGTAGCAAACACATACATTCTGGGTTCCGTTGTATTTTTCAGCAAAAGCAATGCCTGCACCCAATGGAATTTGTCCACCTACGATGCCATGACCGCCAAAAAAGTTATGCTCCTTTGAAAACATGTGCATGCTGCCACCTTTTCCCTTGCTGCAGCCTGTCGCTTTGCCATATAGTTCTGCCATCACCGCATTGGCTGAAATGCCACATGCCAGGGCATGTCCGTGATCGCGATAGGCTGTAATCATACTGTCGTCTTTGGTGAGAACAGACATGGCACCGGCAACCAGTGCTTCCTGACCTATATATAAATGACAAAATCCACGGATTTTTTGCTGACCATAAAGCTGTGCAGATTTCTCTTCGAACCTTCTGATCAACAACATTTGGTCAAACCATTGCGTGTAAGTCTCTTTGCTATACTTTATTTTTGCCATGTGCTCTGTCATTGAGGTCGCAAAAATAATATATCATCATTACAAACACCATTCATGTCTGACTCTTTATTCTTGTATTCCCTCAAATTGCAGGGATTTAAAAATCATGAGCGCGTGACATGCGAATTTTCTCCGGCTTTTAATGGGATATCCGGGCTCAATGGAAAGGGCAAAACCAACTTGTTTGATGCCATCCATTATCTCGTAACCGGCAAAAGCTATTTTAATTTTAACGATCGGATGAGCATCATGACGGATGCGGTGGCTGCTCATATTTCAGGAGTGTTTATGGAGGATGACCTAAAAACGGATATTTCTGTGGCCATTCCTTTAACCGGAAGTAAACAGATTAAAACGGATGGTTCCTTGTGCAAGCGTCTTTCGGATTATATCGGACGATTCAGCGCGGTGATGATTACCCCGGATGACATTGCGATTATTGTGGGGGGAAGTGAAAATCGAAGGAGTTTTATGGACCGTATCATTTGTCAGCACAATCCATCGTATTTGTTAGCCCTGAACCGATATCAAAAGATATTGGAACAGCGCAACCATGCGTTAAAGAAAATGGATGAATCGGGTATCTTTAATGCTGAACTCATCGATACGTATAATAATCAATTGGCGATTCCTGCACAGGAAATTTATACAGTAAGAAAGGCTTTTGTGGAATGGATGGCACCGGTGGCAGAAGATATTTATCAAAAAATATCGAATGACCGCGACCACATCAACCTGCTTTATGATTCGCAACTTCATGAACATAGTTTCGCTGAACTCATGGCCATGAATGTTTCCAAAGACCGGGTATTGTGCAGAACATCGGCCGGCATCCATAAAGATGAATTGGTGATGACCCTCGGTGATGGACTGGATGTTAGAAAGTACGGATCACAGGGTCAGGTGAAATCGTGGATCATTTCAATGAAATTGGCCGCCCTTTGTTGGTTGAAAACATTCAAAAAACAATCTCCAATTTTATTGTTGGATGATATTTTTGAAAAGATCGACGAAGTGCGCCTCAAAAATTTACTGACATGGATAGAAGAAAATCATCAGGGTCAATGGTTTGTGACCGATGCGCATACCTACAGGTTGCACGATTACGTTCAAACCATCGGAGTAGAAAAAAAATTCTTTAATATTGACGAAACTTTTCATGAATCAGGAAAAACCCATCAAACAAGTGCTGAATGAACTCATGCAATCCTACAATTTGCAGGATAAAGCGGATGAAACCAGGCTTCGTGCTGAATGGGAAAAAATTGCCGGTGGGGTCATCGCCCGAAGAACCGAAAAGCTGAGCGTGTTTAACCACACTTTGCATATCTGGCTGAATTCAGCACCCCTGAAACAGGAAATTCTTTATCATAAGGATGTCATTATCGAAAGAATTAACAATGAACTGGGGAGCCGGTTTATTCATGATTTGATAGTAAAATAAAATATGAGCCATTTAATTGCACCTTCTGTTTTGTCTGCTGATTTTGCCCATTTGGGCAGAGATATTGAAATGATCAACAGCAGTCAGGCTGACTGGTTTCACATCGATGTGATGGACGGGATGTTTGTTCCCAATATTTCATTTGGATTTCCGGTGTTGAAAGCCATTCGGAAAATCGCCAAAAAAACATTGGATGTTCATTTAATGATCGAGAAACCGGAGCGTTACATAGATACCTTTAAAGAAGCCGGTGCCGACTTGTTAACCGTTCATTATGAGGCAAGTTTACATTTGCATCGAACCATACAATCCATCAAATTGGCCGGCATGAAGGCAGGCGTAGCGTTAAACCCACATACACCGGTGAATTTGCTGAAAGACATCCTTCCTGATTTAGACCTTGTGTTGATAATGAGTGTGAATCCGGGCTTCGGCGGACAGAAATTTATTGAACAAACATATGCCAAAATCAAGGAGCTGAAAGCCATGGCCATGGTTTCTAATCCTGATTTATGGATCGAAGTGGATGGGGGAGTGACCCTTGAAAATTACCGTGAACTTATCGCTGCCGGTGCCAATGTGCTGGTTGCCGGAAATACTGTTTTCGCATCTGAAAATCCTGAAGATACCATTGCGCGATTAAAATCGTTGTAAATCAAAAGTATTCCCGGAGCGTGGTCAAAAAAATCTTCATTCTTCTTTATATGGCCTTGCAAGTTGGCTTTGCATTGGCCCAGAAAGGCGGTATCACTGTATCCGGGAATGTGAAAGATATCAGAGGCAATGCGGTGGAAGATGCCTTTATCTACACCGCCGATAATAAATTCTTTACCTATACCGACGCCGGAGGGAATTACTCGATTAACATTAAAGGTCAACAGACTTTTACCCTGATTTGTGCTTATGCCACCAAGAATTCAAGAAAAACTTTTACGCTCGAAGAAGGTCAAAATGTGCGTTGGGATATTTTATTTGATAACGTTTTTGAACTAAAAACCCACAAAGTCACCCCCGACAAAGAAAGGGTCGTTCCCGGGAAGATTACCCTTGATCCCAGAAAAGTAGAACGATTTCCTGTGTTGCAGTTTGAACAAATCCTAAAATCGGTGGGATTGGGTGTTTCTCAGGCCGGCGGTGAACTCTCGAGTGCCTATAATGTGCGGGGCGGAAATTTTGACGAGAATCTCGTGTATGTCAATGATGTTGAAATTTACAGACCCTTTCTGGTCCGAAGCGGACAGCAGGAGGGACTGAGTTTCGTAAATCCTGATATGGTGCAAAACCTGCAGTTCAGTGCCGGCGGATGGCAAGCTCAATATGGAGATAAATTGTCTTCAGTTTTGGATGTGCAGTATCGCCGACCGGTTGATTTTGCCTTGCGATCGCGCATCAGTTTGCTGGGTGCAGAATTGCAAGTGGAAGATGCATCCGCCAATGGAAGACTCACGTATATGGTCGGGTTGCGTTATCGCACCAATCAGTATTTCCTGGGATCTTTGGATGTTCAAGGCGATTACAAGCCCAGATTCACTGATGTCCAATCGCTGATTTCATACCGTATTAATAAGGAACTTTCCATCGAATGGCTCAATAACCTCGCTGCCAATCGCTTTTTATTGGCTCCTCAGTCACAATCAACTTCCTTTGGTACCGTCCGCAATGCAATTCGATTGTATGTAGGTTTCGGTGGTCAGGAATTGATGCAATACAGCAACGCTACCCAGGCCCTTACACTGAAATATCAACCTTCACCCGATCAGGAGTTTAAGTGGATCAATGCCTTTTACTACACCACAGAAAAAGAGCATATCACCGTAGAAGGTGCTTATTTCCTGGATCAACTGGAGAACAACCTCGGATCTGCCAGTTTTTCTGAACCCAAATTGCGTTTGGGATCAGGGTATTTCATCAATCATAGCCGCAACGATTTATATGCAGTCATGGGCAGTTCTGCTTTGGTGGGCAGAAGCAGTCATAAGCACGGAACGTTGAAATATGGCATCAAAGCACAAATCGAATCCATCGATGATGTGCTGAAAGAATGGCGATACAATGATTCTGCCGGATATCGTATTCCTCAAAATGAAGGATTTACATTCGATCGTTATGTGAATGCAGCCAATAAACTCGAATCTTTCAGAACCATGGCCTTCATTCAAAACACGCATTTTTTGAATGATGCGACCGGCTTAAGGGCCAATTACGGCTTGCGCGCCAACCATTGGAGCATCAATCAGCAAACGGTAATCAGTCCGAGGCTTCAGGTGAGTTTCGAACCATTCAAGAAGTACAATGATTCACTCAGAAATCATCGTTTCAATGAATATGACTCTCTAAAAAAGAATGATTTACAAATCATGGCGGCTTTTGGATATTATTATCAACCCCCGTTTTACCGAGAGCTCAGAGATTTTGATGGAAGGATCAACTATAACCTGAGGGCGCAGCGATCCATCCATTTTGTGACCGGAACCGATGTGAATTTCAAAGCATGGGGCAGGCCCTTTAAATGGATTACCGAAGTGTATTTCAAAAAAATGGATGATTTGGTGCCGTACACCCTTGAAAATGTCCGCATCCGATATTATGCCCTCAATTCAGCGAAGGGATACGCCACCGGATTTGATACCCGGGTGAATGGTGAATTCATCAAAGGATTAGAATCGTGGTTTAATTTATCGGTGATGAGCACAAGGGAAAATATACAGTACACCGATGAAGCCGGGATAGAAAGAGAATCAGGATTTCTGAGGAGGCCAACCGATCAACGAGTTAATTTCTCTATTTTGTTTCAGGATGAATTGCCATCCAATCCATCTTATAAAATGAACCTCAATGTGATCTTCGGATCCAGATTGCCTTATTATCTAAGTGGAACAGCCAGGTATCTCGAAGGCAACAGCATTCCGCCTTACAGAAGGGTCGATATCGGTTTTTCGAAATCCATCATTGAAGAAAATTCAAAAGAAGGCAAATGGATAGAGTCGCTATGGTTATCCCTCGAAGTGTTCAATTTATTGCAAGTGAACAACACCATATCCTATATTTGGATTAAAGACATCAACAACAACACTTACGGCGTTCCCAATTACCTCACCGGTCGTAGATTGAATTTTAGGGTGTTTATGAAGATTTGATCTTCACAACGCTCTCCCATTGAACGCATTTTTAAATTTAAGTGGTTGTTTCGTGAGTATTCGATTCAATAACAGTGTATTATACGGATTAGGAACAAATGATTATCCGTTTTTATACTTAAAGGTTAACCTGGTACGATGACCTAGATTTTTCTTTAAATTTTGCTGATACAGAAGTACGTTCATGAATCATTGCACTATGTGGCTTGAGCGTGTGGAATGGCCTTATTTGTCTTTTCGTGATCCGCTAGGTTATGGAGGCGTGAAAACAGATTATCCCATTGAGCAGATAATAAAGCGATGGGCGAACGCCGACCGAACTACTTTTCCTTTTCTTAATA
>JBIIVF010000100.1:0-9084 GCA_044339595.1 Bacteroidia bacterium | reverse complement strand
TTCTTCTCGGCCTTTCCATTTTTCTCCTTTGCTCAACAATGCGGTTGGAGCGGTTATCAGGTTTTTGTGCTCGACATCCGCTCAGAAACGAACAACAAGGCTATTGAGGGACTAAAGGTGACCCTGGTGGATGAAGAAGGCAATCCATATTTGCGGAATTGGTACAAAACAGACTTTCAAGACAACATCACTGAAAAATGGAGTGAATCTCTCAACTTTTGGGAGAATCAAAAAAAAGATTATCGCCATCAAAAATGCACCCCTCCGGTAAATTATATGTTCGATCGATTGGGTCGGAATTACGTTGCCATCATTCACCGTGAATCACCTGAATTAAAAAGGAAAAAGCCCTATTGGATCAAAGTAGAAGATGTGGATGGCCATTCAAACGGCGGAACATTTCCAACCGCTTTTTTTCGGCTTGATTTTCAGCATTCTATTTCCATGTGCCTGTTAACTTCATCGCATAGAACCCTTCTTGCGGAAAACAATGACACCTTCCAACCCATTGCCATCCGTTTAAAGAAAGAGGAACAAAATCAAAAAACCATACCACAGAAAATAGTGGGAGAGAAATTCGAGGCCGGACCTTTTCAATGTATCCATCAAGTGCGTTTTCACAGTGAGGTTCCGGATTTGTACTCCGAAGATGTCTGGCTTATTCGGGATGCCCAAACGCTTGAAACAAAGCAAATCATTGCGTTGAAACATGCGGTTTCCGCCCCGGAATACATGAAAACACAACTCTTTAAAACCGGCGATTTTCGTTTCAATGGCTCCTTGGGAATTGCTTTGCTGCGCGAATGGGAAAAAGATCCATTTAAAGGCCCTGACCGAACTCGTTATGCCTATTACTCTTACGATTCTGCCCAACAAATGTTTGTTGAAGACCATACCCTGAGCGCAGTATTCAACGTTGAATTTGATGCAACTAAAAAGCAGATTACCCAAAAAATAAGAAAACAGGAAGACGGATATCAAACGTTGGAGGTTTTAGTTCTCGGCCGATACAATCAGTGGAATCGTGTTTCTTACGAACAAATAAGGCCACCCCGGAATTTGACCCCAAATCCATATCCTGCCTACGAAAAAACCACCGGCTGTGCACTGTGGTTAAAAGGCGCTTCGGATCCTGTTCCGGTTATTGACTTTAATTCAGCCCATCAAACCACTAAAACCATTTCAGATACGTTTTGGTTGTTGAATACCTGCACACAGCCCATCCGGCTGACAGGAACCACCCAAGGAACTTTTGTTTTTCCTGAAAAGATTTCTGCCCTGGATACCGGGTTTGTCATCTTTCGTGAATTGGTTCGAAATCCGGGACAAAATGCCACGTTACAGGAGCGATACATCATATTGTCAGTCAACCAAAAAGAAAACATCTCCCTCACTTTGCGTTACGCCGTGGCCGGATCAGAAACCAGCAAGCAATACCGACCCGACAGAACCCTTCAATATGCAGATTTTCCCTCCCATTATGCCGGACATGTCAAGCGACTGGAAACCGATTCTTTGGGAAATGCCAAAGAACTGGGTTTGGTGAGGATAAGCAATGGTAAAAAAGCCGGTACGCGCATGGTGAGAGATGCCAACCGTTCTTTTTACAACAAGAGTGTGTCTAAATTAATTCGATTAGGTATCGAAGGGGACACGCTTATAAACCCACAATTGTTGCGCATTTCGGTGCATGAAAACGGGCAGTGGGTGGTTCCTGAAACCGAATACGATCCCCAAACACGGCTGTGGTCTTTTTGGATGGTGAACCGATCTGACAGCATTTGGGTAAGCGCCGGAACCGAGAGCAACCTGATTGTGTTAAAGTACGACGAATTGCAGGAAGAAGCGCAATTTGCCATCTATTTGATCGCATCCGGAGCATTGTATATCACCTCCCCTTGGGGCAGAATTCCGATATCTGTGAGCAAAGAACAATTTGCCATGATCTGGGATTATGAATGGTTGTATAAGCATTATGGCCAGGAGCATGTTCCCAAAGAATCTGTGCTTCTGGACCATCTGTTTAAGGATTTGAAAATTACACCTCCGATGTATATCGTGTTTTCCGGAGGAAGGGAAAACAAACTAGGACTCGATTTAAGCACCTACACCGAAAAACAGCGAAGTGATATCCTGCGCAAGCTAAACAACCAACCCTCCATCCAAAAAGTTGCTTCGGTTATGTACCTGGGCAATGGCGCCACCACCTATTCCAATGGAGGAGTCAGTATTATGATGAATTACCGATTGCGGAATGAACAGATTCCAGAAATCGTCAATCGTTTTGGTTTTAAATTGACAAATGGTGGCAATATGGGTGGCCTGGTTACGGCTCAATACACCGGAAAGTTTATTGATGAAGATTTCATTCGCGGAATGCTGGCTCTAAGTGCACTCATCGACATTTTGAGCATCAGCATGCACAATTATATGCCGGTGACTTTAGATGAGGAGACACGATAAGAGGCAGTTAAGCACCCTGTTCTATTATAAAACAATGGGCTTTAAAGGACTCGAGGGACTTTGAGGACGATTGGCTTCAACATTCCCTTGGGATGAGGCCATAAAGCAGACATCATTATTCCAACCAAACCTTTTTTCTCCAAATCCCACTTTCGCTGCGGCATTCGAGCAAATAAAAGCCGGAATGGGAGATGTTTGAACGAAGGATAGGAAAATCAAGGTTCATGGATTGTATCTGATCTTCAGAATAAACTGTTTCTTGAACCGTCCTTCCCAAAGCATCGCGAAGGGTGATGGTGACATCCGAATTCATCGCAGAAGGAAGCATTACGTGAATCACATCCCTCGCCGGATTTGGGTAAACCCGCATACCGGATAGCTCGTCTGCCAACCCTTTGCCATTTTCTACATTCAAAGCAATTTGCTCATCACCGGGCAAAAATAACGTGGTTGAAAAGAACACAATAAACATTTCATCGGTGGTGCTTTCACCAAAAGTGACGGTTTTGGGTGGATGATTCGGATTCTCCGGATTCTTGTCGGTATTGTCGTACGCGGCATGCATATGGATGGTGGAACCGCCCGGAATCTTTAGGAATTTCGGAAAAATATATTCCATCTGCCAGTGAAAATCCCATTTAGGAACACGCACAATGGGAAGGGTGTCTCCGCCGGGTTTAACAGCATAAATCCACCAACTTTTACCCAATAAATGACTGTGTGGTAAAACACTGTACAAGCTCAGGCTATAATTGCCGGGAATGGTCACTTGTCCATGAAATTCTTTGACCTCATTGGCCGGAATAATAAACGGTCCGTTGGTTAGAACCGACGGATTCAACATAATGGTTTCGATGATGCGACCCGGTTTCTTTTTGGCGAAAAAGATGTTGATTACACTCGAATCCGTTTCATCTTGGCTATTGGGGGCGTAATGCATTTGAACCAACAAGTCGGATCCTTTGAAGAGCTTTTTTGAAAATCCATCAGGATACATCGGGGTACTAAATCCCGGCACCCATCCACCTACAAAAGAATTGGCCACGTTAAAACCAAATCCGCCGAAACCGGCATAGCCGTATCCCGGATCAGCCGCATCGAGTTTCCTGCCCTGTCCGGTAGTATCCAGACCGATGATGGCATGGTGACAAATATTCTTATTTCCCGGACGAAATTCGATGGCCGCGATCTCCTGATCCTGGGTAAGTCCGGTTGGAAGTACAAAAATCCTATAATTGTCTTTGTTGTTTCCGGCGTGTTTAAAGGCTTGCGCCATGCTGAGGACCAAATCAGGGGTGCCCAATTGAGACCCCTCCGGAAAAGTTGGAAATGCGGGCGCTTTTTGTGGGTCTCCTTCCGGCATACCGGCATCTACCCAACGAGAGATTTGTTCTTTTTCCCAGTCGGTGAGCACGTTTTCATTCAAATAATGTCCATATGCAGGATCCGCTTTCCAGGGAGGCATATAGCCGGTTTGTGTCACAAACTTGATGGCCTGACCCATGGATTTTATCTGCTCATAATTGGTGAGTGGCATGGGAGCAATTTCTCCTGCACGGTGACATGATCCGCACTTGGTATACACCACATGGGCGATGTCTTCACTGAAATTAGGGCGCTGTCCGAAAACAAGGCTCGTGAAACCACATAAAACTATGAACAAAAGAGATTTGAGATTAAACATATATAAGCACTTGAAAATCAAATATACACCTTTTCACCGGAGTTTTATGTAAAAGAGGATTCGTTTCATCAACGTCCCTGCCGGCATGTTTTTGCTTTTCATCCACATATTTGCTCGGCAGGAGAGGTTTACGGTGTGATTCGCTATCCTGCAGCCAACTCGATCACCGTAATCTCCGGTGTAATGCCCAACCGGCCCGGAAAGCCGATATATCCGAATCCGCGATTTACGTACAATTGCTGATCTCCCTCCTGATACAAATCGGCCCATTCAGGATACATGTATTGCACCGGACTCCATTTAACCCCCGGAATTTCTACTCCGAACTGCATGCCATGCGTATGCCCTGCCAGCATCAGCCCAACCTGCGGATATTCCTTTAAAACCTGAGCACGCCAATGACTTGGGTCGTGCGACAGGAGTATTTTGGGCACATCATCCTGCGTTCCTTTCATGGCCACATCCATCTTGCCATATTTCGGAAAACGCCCTTTGGCTCCCCAATTTTCTATCCCCACAATATCCAGCATTTCATTGTCAACTTTTAACGTACGGTGTTCATTGATCAACAAATCCCAACCCATGTTCTTTTGAACGGTTGCCAAATCTCTCAGATTTTGCGCTTTTTGTTCTATTGAATTCCAGGGTACATAATCACCGTAATCATGGTTTCCCAAAACTGAATACACCCCCAACGGAGCGGATAGTTTTTCAAAAACCGGCTGATAATCCCTCATTTCTCCGGCGGTATCATTCACCAAATCACCGGTAAACAGGATCACTTCCGGCTTTTCGGCCATCACCATTTCAACCCCTCCTATCACGGCGCGCTTATTCCAAAAGCTGCCACTGTGAATATCTGATAGCTGCACAATTTTGAAACCATGAAAAGCCTTAGGTAAATTCTTCAGCACAATGGTTCTTCTTCTGATGCGATAATCATGCGCACCTTTCAGAATACCAAACGTGAATCCACCAATCAAGGTTGCAGCAGTTACAGCTCCGGCAGTCATCAAAAACTCACTGCGCGGCACCCCTCCTGTTTTTTCAATCACCTCCTGGGCTGTTTTACTAAAAAATCCGCTGATCCAACGAATCAGTCGTATCAAATCATCCAGCAAAAGAAAAATCAAACTCAAAAACTTGGGAACATATTGCACCATGATTACCGAACGTGCGATAGTCGACAAATTGCGTTTATCATCCGTCCTTCCTCCCGACAACCAAACTAAAATCAAACTCAACAGGGTTACTGCCCAATAGACGATTTTTAAATTTCGTTGCACCAAGGGAGTTTGACCCGAAATCAAAACCTTATAGCCCTGATAAACATACAGGTCAACCAAAAGCAAAAAAACCGATATCATGACCGGTATGATATAAACTTTGATCATAAAGCGCGACAATGTTACAAGAAAACAAGAAACGACGACAGAGAACAGGTTAAAAACCCCATTTCAAACGACTGAATGCACACAAACCATGCATTCGATTGTGTTTTATTCAAACTAGGAGTATAACAGTGTCCGGTTCTATTTAGTTTTGCAGCATGACCATAGAAAAAGCCATTCAGCAAAAATCCTTTCAAAGTCCTTATCATAAGCTGGTGATCAATATATCCTATACCCATGCCTATATCACAGGATGGATGCACAAAGAACTCAAACCTTATAACATCAGTCCTGAACAGTTCAATGTGATGCGTATCCTGCGGGGGGTGCATCCCAAAGGAGCAACCATCCTATCCATCACAGACCGGATGATCAATAAAATGTCGAATGCCTCACGATTGGTAGAGAAACTTCGGTTAAAAGGGTTGGTTGAAAGAAGCGTTTCTTCTGACGATAGAAGAAAGGTGGATGTGGTCATTACCGGAAAAGGGATGGAAATTTTGAAAAATTTAGACATAAAAATGATGGACATACACCAACAACTTGCGCATTTAAGCGTTGATGAAGTAAATGAAGCCAATGCATTTCTCGACAAACTCCGCTATCCGAATGAATAAATGGGGATTTTTCTCCCTGTTGTTGTTTCTTTTCAATCAATCCATCGCCCAGAAAACAGAGTCGTACCAGGTGGTAACCGACAAAAGTGACATCGAATGGGTAGGCAAAAAACTCACCGGTGAACATAGTGGCAAAATCGGCATCCAAAGTGGAACGCTCCAATTCAACGGTAACGACCTCGCCGGAGGAAGCATGACCGTAAATATGCAAAGCATCACCGTAACCGACATTGCCAAAGACAACCCTCAGAATAAAAAGCTCGTTACCCACCTCGAAGACAAAGACTTCTTTGATGTGGCCGGATTTCCGGAAGCAACGTTAACCATTCAGTCGGTCAGTAAAAAAAGCAAGGATACGTATGATGTAAAAGGCGCTTTAACCATCAAAGGCATCACCAAACCGATCCGTTTTGATGCGCAAATCACAGGAAGAACGCATAGTACAGTTGTTTCCCGGGCCACGCTGAAAATCGACCGCACCCAATATGGCATCGTATACAAATCCAGCGCATTGGGGGAAGCCACCATTTATGATGTGTTTGACCTGAATATCAAGCTGGTCGCCGTTATAAAGAAGTAGGGTCTGAATTTCAGTTAGCCACCATAGTTTGGGCGAATAATTTTATTTTGCGGCCGGATGTCCGCACTATACACTGTTCTCAGGGGAATTGCCCGCTTGGGTTTGCGCTTTTATTACAGCGACATCCATGTTTATGGTCTGGAAAATTTACCTGCCAAAGGTCCGGTAATTCTGGCAGCCAATCATCCCAATGCCATGATGGACCCGATTCTCATGGCCACCGTAGTTCCTCAAAAAATAGGATTTCTAGCCAAAAAGGCACTTTTCTTTAATGGTCCGGCCTCTGCATTTCTGGAAGCATTGGGGGCCATACCGGTAGCCCGGAAAGAAGACCTCAGCCCGGGAGAAAATTTCGACAACAATCAATCCTTTCAAAAAGCCTGTGAGTTTCTGAATGCCGGAGGCACTCTGCTGGTTTTCCCTGAGGGCGTCAGTAAAATTGAAAGAAACCTGCGCAAAATAAAAACCGGTACGGCTCGCATCGCGTTTCAGCTGGAAGAATCCACCGGGTTCTCTTCCTCCCTCAAAATCATCACGGTTGCACTGCACTACTCCGACCCCACCCGATTCAGAAGCAAGGTTACGGTGCTTTTCGACAGACCCATTTCCGTGGATCATTATAAAGCCATGCACAGCGCAACTCCGGAAATTTGTGTTCAAAGCCTGACCAAACGCATCGAACGCAGGCTTTTCAACAAAACAGTCATCAGTGAAGAAGAAGAAACCTTGGAAATGGTGGCCGATTTATACAGCATTCATCTGCAAACCACCCATGCCCATCGCAATGACCCCAAAACGGCCCTTTTTTTGGCCAAGAACATCGGCAAAGCGATCAGTCGGTACAAGTATGCAGACTGGGGCAAATATGCTGCCTTATTCGAAGAAACACTGGCCTATCGGGATTTGCTCAAAAAGCACCTCTTACATGTGAAAGCTTACCACCAATCTGTAGCCCATCAAGACCATCCGGGGTTGTTTGCCCTGAAATTCACAGGTGTGACCTTATTGTTTCCTTTTTATATGCTTGGTGCCATAATCAATTCACTGCCCTATCTCGTTGCCGGCTATGTTACCCCCATGATTAGCCGGGAGGAGGAATTTAAAGCCGGACTTCAATTGGCCCTCGGGGTCATTGCTTTTCCGGTTTGGTATATCATCCTTTCATTGATGGTATCTCAATTTTTTTTCTTCGAATCACAACATACCCTGTTACTTGCTGCAATGGTTGCACTCACGAGCCTCATTTCCATTCGGGTTCATCCCCTGATGGTTACATTTTGGGGAGAAATGCGGGTATTCTTTTTTAGGATGTTCAATCGACGAGGATATGCATTGGTGGAAGAAAGACGAAAACACCTGATGCTTCAAATGGATCAGGTTCGCGCCGATGTTTTCAAACAGAAATAATGTTAAATAAAAAAGGAGGCCCCATCCGGAACCTCCTTTTCATTTCAATCAATGGTCGAACAAACTATTGTTTAATAACTTTCATTCTCGAAATCCGACTTTCGTTGGTCAGTTCTATAAAATAAACTCCCGGTTTCAATGACGACAAATCAACGTCAAAAGTCTTTGCATTGGGTTGTCCTGAAATGACGGTATGTCCTGAAATGTTTTTCATTTCCCATTGGTGGATGGTGGTTTCAGCATTCACCAAAATATTGCCTTGTGCCGGATTTGGGTATACACTTACTTTGAAGGTCAAATGAGAAACTGAACCGGTATTGGGATTTTTCCATTCCTGTATATCGGCTTTGTATCTCGGCATCAACTGGTATCCCTCCGTAAATGGAGTAGAGGCATCGAATTGTCCGCCAAGTCCTGCGATATTCATCGTGTCATAGGTCGGAACAGCAGAGCCTGCCACATCCAGCACATCGCGGTCGATGCGAATGTCGGTCTGGGTGGTGCCATTGGTTACCCAAACGCTTCCATTGCTTGGCCAAACGGTAATGGTATCACTTACAAACCATACTTTTTCCAATTTTACGAGGTCTGATTCGGTAGACTCGTTTACGGAATTCACCACTACAGGCGACTTTAGCGTATTTCCGGAAGAATGGAAAATGACCGTGTCTAAGAAGGTAATCTGTGTTAATCCGTTGAAGAAACCGAGATTTCCCTGAACGGTAACTTCATCGCCCTCTTTTACCGAATAGCCAAATTCAGCGGCCGGTGAAAATACCGCGAGGCCTCCTGAATTGTCAATCACGGTAAACTGGAATCCGTTTCCGCCACGGATATCTACCCCATACACAACCCCTTTAACGCGAACTTTTTGGTTTTCACCAGAAGGACGTCCTTCTGCATTGTTGGCTTTTAAGGTGGCAATGTTGCCGACAGATCGGA
>JBIIVF010000012.1:0-31560 GCA_044339595.1 Bacteroidia bacterium | reverse complement strand
CGCTCCAACCGCATTGTTGAGCAAAGGAGAAAAATGGAAAGGCCGAGAAGAATAAGAAAATAAATAAGGGAAGACGAAAGTTCATTTACCGTGCTTGTTTCTTAGTGCAATACCGCGGTTTGTATCCAGGTAAATGTATGATTTTCTGAACGTTTCAGACCGATTCGGCGAAACGTTTGAAGTCTTTGAGAAACTTCATGGACTGCTTTTTGAAGGCGGCCGGAAAAATCCAACCAATGATTTTCATGAATCCATGGAATTGAAATTCTTGTTCAGTAGCATATCGTGTTTGGCGATCATTCACGGCTTCAAAAAAGTTTTGTACGATATTAAACACCCCATTGGCTTCATAGGTGCCGGAAAACTCCTTTGGGAGATTGTTCACTGTAATGGTTTCGATCATTTCCATTTTTCGGCCGCCGTTGAGAAACACCAATTTTGATTTGGCACCGGGTTGACCGGGTGTCCCGCTGATCGGTTCAAAGCTTTGCAGACCCTCCATCCATTGTTTCATGTTGTCGGGATTGTCGAAGAGTGCAATCACTTCATTCAGGGGCTTATCGATGATAATTTCAACAGAATATTTCATGGGTTATTCATTTAGATTAAAAACGCAGCAATTTTCCGTGGTCTGCCAACAATTTTTTGGCTGTTCTCCAGTCGAGCAAAGCGTCCGCGTCAAAGGTATAGGTTCGAATTTCCCGTGCAAAAAGGGCACTTTTTTTCATCGCCGCGAGATGGGCATCCGTGCGTGCAAAATGTTTCAGTTCTTCTTCCTTCTCCCACAAAGATTGGGTGTAATGCTTCGACCCGAATCCGGTGCTTTTCACTTGTTTGGCGGGCGATTTTCTGATTTGCTTCATCACCTGCATGGCAGCCCAGGAAAATGGGAAGAACTGAAGGAGGTTTTTCAACTCCAACGAAGTGATGGTCACTTTCAAGACGGTCTAATCGAATAAAATGACGGTTTTATTGAGCTGTATCAGCGGTCGTTGTATCGGTAGCCATGGCATCTTCTGCCGCTTGCATTTCTGCTTCTAATTTTTCTGCTTCGCTTTGATCTTCAGCCGCTTCTGTGGTGGTTTCTTCGGTGTTTTCAGCCGGTTTGTTGCATGCAGCAAATGTAAAAGCAGTGATTACGGTCAGGGAAAGAAGTATTTTTTTCATGGTGATAAGTTTGATATTTCAAAAATATGAAAATATCTCAATCCGGCAGAATCATTCTTCATGATTCAAGCTCCCTGCTCCCTGTGCTCTCCGCAGGGACCTCGGGGATATGTACATCCGCACACGCTGTTACTAGCAGAATCCATTCCTCATCCAAACACCCAGCACCATCATGCCCCCCAATACACGCCCCATTTCTAATGTCTAATGTCTAGTTTCAAATTTTATAGTACTATGTGTTGCATAGTACTATGTTTTTACTTTATCTTTGTGCCAGATTAGATTTATATGCAACTCGAAAACACCCAAACCCAGATGCGACGAGGAATTCTTGAATTCTGCATCTTGTCGGTCATCAGCCGAGGGGAAATATACGCTTCCGATATCCTGTCAGAACTCAAAGAAGCCAAACTCATTGTGGTAGAAGGGACACTTTATCCGCTCCTCACGCGGCTTAAAAATGCAGGCCTGCTTCAATACAATTGGAAAGAATCGCTACAAGGCCCCCCTCGTAAATACTATGAACTGACAGAAACAGGCCGTATATTTCTTCGTGAACTTGAAAAAACCTGGCAAGAACTCACCGAAAGCGTGCACATAACCACTCACCGTTAATCAAATAGCCAAACCCAATTATCATGAATAAAATCATCATCATTAACCTTGGAGGTAGAAGCATTCAGATCGAAGAGGATGCCTACGACGAACTGCGCAACTACCTGCAACAGCTCGAAAAACAATTCATCCATACCGAAAGTGGTAAAGACATCATCGATGATATCGAAGCACGCATTTCTGAGATGCTGACGGAAAAAATGAAAGACGGAAAGAGTTCCGTTAACCTCACGGATGTGCGCGACGTGATCCGAATCATGGGTCGCCCTGCCGATTTAGATGAAGAACAAACCGCAGATTACAAGTCCGAAAACGAACCTTATGAAGGCAAAGTGAAACGACTGTTCAGAGACTCGGATCAACGCGTAATAGGCGGGGTGTGTTCGGGCATTGCTCAATATTTTTCCATTGATGTGACCATTGTCAGAATCATTTGGATCCTGTCATTCTTTATGTTCGGTACCGGATTTCTCGTTTATCTCATCCTGTGGGTGGTCATTCCCAAAGCCAACACCACGGCTGAAAAACTGCAAATGAAGGGAGAAATGCCCACCATCGACAACATTAGAAAATCGGTCACCGATGAAGCACAAAGGGCCATGAAATCGATGAATGATTATGCCCGTTCGGGAAAGGTAAGAAGTGGCATTCAGGAATTGATTTATGCCATCGGGCGTTTACTAAGACCCTTGTTTGTATTTGTCGCGGCCATCGTTTCAATTGCTGTCATCATTGGTATTGTTGCCATTGCTTCTTACATGCTCTTTGGCGTTGGATCGCTGCACATCAACGGGGAGTCGATCACCATCAATGAATTGCCCAAAATCTACGCATCAGCCTCTGTTTTTTGGTTGGTGAAAATCCTGGTGAATCTGGTCATTATTTTACCCTTGATTTCACTGGTATTGAAATTAACGGATGTGATCTTTAATGACAGAAAATCAATTCCCCGGCTGACCTATCAGGTTTTGGGTGTTTTTTGGCTTTTTGCCGTGATTGGCTTAGGATCTATAGCGGTCTATACCGTGCGTGATTTCAAACAGCAACACAACCAATATGAGGAAATACAGCTCACCGAATTTAGTGATACCCTCACCATCGGCGCCCTCGACGATGGCAAAGGCATGATGAGCGTTTTCAATCACCGCATGGTCAATTTTCGCATCGAACCCTCTACCGGAAACGAAAAACTCCTCCGAATTCGTAAATCATCCAAAGGAACGGACGAAGAGACGGCTGCTCATCGCACCCGTAAATTCGACGCCGTTTATCAATGGAAAGATGGAAAATTAGAAGTCTCCAATCGCATCGATCTGAAAGGAGAAATCTACCGCGGGCAGCAGATTACCTATATCTTGAAAGTGCCTGAAGGAACCATTATCCGCTTTCATCCCAATACCGAAAAAATGATTACGCACGAAACGGGCGTCCTTGATTTGTTTCCTTATGAAGCAGCCGGGCATGTTTTCACCTTGACTACCGACGGCCTGAAATGCATCGATTGTTTTGGTGCCGAGACCGGATCGGAGGGTGAAATGGATCGTTTTAACATTGTCACTTCTACCGGAGCATTGAAAATTCATATTCGTCAGAGCGATAAGGATCAAATTGAAGTAAAAGGAAGCAGTGAGTTTAAGAACAATGTTCAACAAGAAGTGAAAGACGGGGGATTGAACCTTTCCCTCAGGAATGATTGGTCGAACAACGGATTGAGCCTAAGTGCCGATAACATCGTGTTTGTAACGGTGAAGGACCTCAAGAGACTGGAAGCTTCCGGAGCGAGTCAAATAGACATTTCCGGTTTAAAAACAACGTTGCTCGACCTCGAATTAGAGGGGGTGAGCAGTGTAAACATGCACAATGTGAATACAGAAATCACCAAAGTAACCCTGGATGGTGGCGGAAAACTAACCGCATCCGGCAATTGTGAAAAGATGGTGATTGATCTGTCAGGAACCGCCATGGTCGACGCTTTTGAATATGCTTGTGATGTGATTGATCTCGACATCGACGGAGCCGGAAAATGCAATCTGAATGCCCGTCGCAAAATCACCGGATCAGTGAATGGTGTAGCGAAAGTGAATTATAAAGGAGGCGCGGTAGTTCAAACCCGGAACAGCGGTGCGGTAAAGGTAACGAAGGTAGATTGATCAGGATATGGAAAACAACCCGTTTACTGAATCTTCCGATTCTTAAAATCCATATACGAACGAATTAGAGCATCGTACATCATTTCCCCGACGTATTGCGCTCCTTTACCCGTAAAATGGGTGAAATCTTTCCCCGCAAGGGCCGGCTTGCCATTGACCCAACTTACCATGCTGTTTTGTCCACCCATGGCTTCATATAGATCCCAAAAGGCACATCCGTTGGCAAAAGCGGCATTTTTCATGGCATCGCGAATGAGCGGAATATTCGGATAAGAAGCATATACACCATCAATTCGGGTGCTCATATCCGATGGTCCAACCACGAGAATGCTTACCCCCGGCAGAGCCTTTTTTAGCGCCACCAACTGCGCATCGAACAACCGCTGATAGTAGCTGTAATTCTTTTGTGGATTGGGCACTACGTTGATGCCATATTGCATGATGATGAGCTTGGCATTGACCGCTTTCATCTGGGCTGCCAACAAAGCAGGATTCATCGATTCAAAACCGGTTCCTGAGCTGCCGCGCATCGGGAAATTATCTACCTGAATGCCGCTATCGCTTTCGAGTATAAAACCAAAGAAATTGGCGCTTTCATTGCCGGTAATTTGCATCTCTACTCCTTTACGCAACCTATCCGGATGCAATGTTTTAACCCCCAATGGCCAGGCAGCAGGCAATAAGACAGATTCTGTGCTATCATCCAATTTTACCTGCAAGGGCAAAGGATCTTTGCTGCCGTATAATATTTTAATCTGATTGAACTTCCTCACCCTGGGGTATGACCCTTTAGCGGCCTGAAAATTCACCCAACTTTTTCCTCCTTTGGTGGTTTCATAACGATGTCGGTAAGTGGTATCGTAATAGAACTTGTTCGAATCAACGACCTCTTTAAACTCAAAATCGCTTTCTCCGGTGCTGTCACTTGTTATGCCTTCCACAGCCTCCTTCACGGCTACTTTGATATAAACCTTTTCAATGAGGGTGTCTGTTCCAATGCGCCTGCGCCCACTTCCCGTAAAACGATAAGTACTGCCGCCGATGCCATACATACCATCTTTCAATCGATCGTTTTTACCATAGATGGCATACTTCATGCAATCCGGACTTTCGCTTTGCAACACGCTGACCCTCGATCGCGAAATGTCTTTGGGCAAAACGATTCCCGGTCCATATCCGCCGAAAATCAACTGTAGTTTGTTGCGCAAATAATCAGAAATACGGTCGCCTTCGAGCTGAGAATCTCCATAATGAATCACATGAAGCAGTTTTCCGGATTTCTCTGTTTCATACAGCGCCTCAAAAAATGCCGACAATGAAACTTCAGATGCATCCGGATATTGAATGGCACGGTGCGCCGGCACCACGATTTTTTCATTTTTAAGTTTAAAGGAAGCAGACCCATCAAGATTTTCGAGTGAAGTATCAACGGTTTCTAATCCGGCCACAACATCATTGATGTCCACCACATGGGTGGTATCCGGCGTGAAAATTCTGGCCAAAGGGGTTATTTTTAGAGATAAATCCTTTCCCAACAGGATTTTTCCATCCGGAAAAAGCACCACCACCGCAGCCAGAATCACATTCAATAAAATCAACAAAAGCAAAACCTCACCGGGGTTTACTTCTCTTTTTCGAAGCTCATCTTTGGGTTGCACAGATAGGAAAGATTAATCCTGATTGACGATTCGTTTTTTCTCAGCAGCCGACATGCTGTTGATTTTCTTATAGTACGATTGTCTCGCCGCGGGAACATAAACTTTCAGCTTTTGACCCGAATTTAAACGGTCGCTGCGCAGTTTATTCCATTTCTTCACCTCGCTGACATTGCAATCATACAAGTCTGCCACCATGCCTAAAAATTCTCCGCTTTTAACGGTATGATAGAGCATGATTTCGCCTTTGGGTTCATTTTTAACGGGTGTTGTTTCGGGCTGACTTTTCTGAATGGTATCGGTCACCGAAGCCGTATCCACAGCAACAGGTACAATTTGCACTTGACCCTTTGTATAAACAGTATCGCCCATGTTCCGAAAAACAACGGCTTTATCAGGTGGCAATTTCAGTAGGTAAGGATTGCCGGCGAAGGGTACAATTTTCTTTTTAAAAATAGGATTGAGCTCCCAAATCAAATCCGCATCCATCTCAATCGAACGACCGATTTGTTGTAAAGTAGTGAATCTCAATACAGATACGGTGTCGGTTATCGCCTCTTGAAAAGGTTCAGGATTGAGTCCCAGATCTTTTTGATAATTGTAAATATAGGTCAATGCAATAAAACGGGGCACCACCAGTTGATATTTTTCAGGCAGAAAGGGGTGTATGTTCCAATAATCGAGCGAACCGCCGGCCATACGGATGGCTTTGTTTAATTCTATGGGATCGGCGTAATAAGCTGCTATGGCAAGTAACCAATGGTTATACATGTGGTGCAGTTCTGATAAATAGAGTGATGCAGCGCGGGAGGCTTCAAGATAATCGCGTCTTTCATCTACATAAGAACTGATATGAACATCGTAGCTTTTCGCAACATGGTATCGCAACTGCCAAAATCCGCTTCCACCATCGTCTGATACCACTTTGTTGTCTAATCCGGAAACCACTGCAGGGAGAATCTTCAGATCTTTTGACAGTTTATTTTTAACCAGAACTTCTTCGATCGGTTTTAGATAGTAGTTTGCTTTAGAAAGCAGCTTCAAAGTGTAGTCTTTGTTCTGCAGATATTGCTGAATTTGGGCATCTACTAAGGCGTTGTAGGGCAGAGGCACTTTGCTGTGCAAATTTTCTAAACGAGCCTTGATGATGGCTTCTTGGGCCTCTGACATGAGACTAAAACCCAGGACCAGTAATATCAAGATCCTCTGCTTCATGCCTTTTTCAACATCATTTCATGCACTTTTTTTCCAAAAGCCATCATTTTTCCTTCATTGAAATAATCGGCCATAATCTGAATTCCAAACGGCAAACCACTGGAGTGTATTGCCCCGGGAACTGAGATCGCCGGTATTCCGGCCAAGGGTGCCTGCACGGTGAAAATATCTGCCAGGTACATGGCAATAGGGTCAGACGCTTTGGCTCCTAAATCAAAGGCAGGCCCGGGGGTTGTAGGCAACAGGATAAAATCGTAATCCTTTAAAATGGCAAAGGTTTTATCTTGAATTACCCGGCGAACTTTCTGCGCTTTGGTATAATAGGCATCGTAATGATCCGACGAAAGCACAAAAGTACCCGTCATAATCCGTCTTTGAACTTCCGGTCCAAATCCTTCAGCCCTCGATTTTTTAAAGGTGCTTTCAAGATCGGTTGCGTTTTCGCTTCGATGTCCAAACATCAGTCCTGAATACCTCGAAAGATTGCTCGAAGCTTCAGCCGTGGTGAGCACGTAGTAGCATGGAACCATGTAATCGAGATAGGGAAAGGAAACCGGTTCTACAGTATGTCCTTGTGTTTTGAGTTCTGAGATCAGGTCTTGCAGCGTTGATTTTACTTCAACATCCAAACCTTCACTTTCAAGGCAATCACTGATATATGCTATCCGGAATGGACCTTTATTTTGTAATGCTTCGGTATATGACTCAACCGGTTCAGGAGAAGCGGTTGCATCGTATTCATCCGCTCCTGAGATAATTTCAAGTAATAGAGCCATGTCTTCCATGCTCGCGGTTATAGGACCAATCTGATCGAATGAAGAGGCATAAGACAACAATCCCCATCTGGAGATGCGACCATAAGTCGGTTTCATACCAAAAGTACCTGTAAAAGAAGCGGGTTGTCTCACACTGCCACCGGTATCAGAACCCAAGGCTGCGAGGCATAAATCAGCTTGAACTGCCACGACTGATCCACCGGAAGAACCGCCCGGAACTTTGGTATTATCGGCATCATTCAACACCGGTCCATAAGCAGAATTCTCATTAGATGCTCCCATGGCAAATTCGTCACAGTTCAAACGACCGATGATAATGGCATCTTCTGCCAATAAACGCTCCGTGGCTGTGGCAGAAAAGGGAGAAACATGACCTTGTAAAATTTTGCTGGATGCAGAAACTGCGTGACCCGCATAACAGATATTGTCTTTTAAGCCAATGACCATACCGGCCAATCGACCCGCATTTCCGTTCTTGATTTTTTCATCGATGACCAAAGCACGTTGTTTGGCCTCATCGGCATACACCTCTAAAAAGGCATTGAGATGCTTCTTTTCTTCGATGCGCGAAACATAGTAATCCACCAACCGGACGCAGTTGGTTTCACCGGACATCATAGCCCCTGTTATTTCAGTCAGAGAACTGTATTTCTTCAAAGGTTGATGCGTTATTTCCCGCTGTTATCAGTAGTATTAGATTCGTTCACCCCTTCGTCAATTTTGCGTTTCACGTCATTCTTCGCGTTGTTAAATTCGCGAATACCCTGACCGAGACCACGCATGAGTTCCGGAATTTTTTTACCACCAAACAGTAGGAGAATGGCGATCAAAATGACTACCCATTCCTGCATACCTAAAAACAACAAAACACCTAGCAATTGCATTTCAGTCTAATATTAGCCTGCAAAGGTAATGAAATTAAAAATTAGAAATTAAAAATTAGAAATTTGGCGTTAGAATTTCAAAGAGGGTAGTTGGATGAGTCCTTCAAAGGGCTGCTATTGTAGAAATACCTGACTCAGTTTGATCATCGTTTTAAACGAAAGATCCGGGTGCGCCACTTGATTGACGGTCCCCACAATATACAAATTTTCCTTGGGATTGTAAAACGCCAGAGCGCCGGATAATCCGGAATGCCCGATAAACGTCGGAACGCTTCCGGTTGGGTAAAAAATCCAGGGCAATTTGAATAAATGGATACCCATTCCTGACCTCATGGGAAAGAAAATGCGGTTCCACTGCTGAAGCTCCTCGATATCGGTAGCCGGGAATAATTTGCCGGTGAAGAACCCTTCTATAAAAACCAGCATGTCATCCGTAGTAGACACCATGCCGCCATCCGGACCAAACGAAGACATGGCTTTCGGAATATTCAGCACTTTTGAACCATAATGAAGCGGCTGGGGACGTGTGTCATTTGAATCAAGATATAAATAGGTCTTTTTCAAATTCAAAGGCTGGATTATAAACTTTTCGCAGGCACTTGCATAAGTGTCTCCGGTAACCGCCTCAATGATCTTACCCAACAACTGAAAGTTGGCATCTGAATAATGGGCTTTTCCTTTGGTTCCCGGGACAAAAAGGGGCTTCAGTCCTTTGGTTCTTTCCATGGCTTGCTCGAATGTCCAGTGTTGATCGGCCCCGCCAATGATCTCATCTTCAAGACTTTTTCCATTTTTTCCTTTGTTTTGAAAATAGTCGGGGAGACCGGATGTATGAGACAACAAATGTCGGATGGTAATATCCTTTGAATACTCCTTGCCATGAATAACATGTAATCCATCCAAAACAGAACCATCGATGTATTGGCTGATTTTATCATCCAAACTCAGCTTGCCCTGAGATCTGAGATTGAGAATGATGGCGGTTGTGAACAGTTTCGAAGTACTGGCGATGAAATAGGGTTGTTCAAAGGTGAAGTTTCCTGAAAACCCGGTCCAGGCTTGGTTGTTTTGTTTGATTGCGAAACTGGTTCCGAACACTTTTTTTCCATCAACAGTCTTGTTGAGTATTTCCTGCATTTTTACATGCTTTTTGAGCATTTTTTCTGATTCCGGATCTAGATCGACGGGCTGTGCGTATAGGGAAACGTTAGTTAGAATAGTCATGAGGATAAGTATTAGGGATTTCATGATAAGTGTGTTGAAATGACAAGATTCTGCCCCAGGTTTCATAACCACCCCAACGCCAACGCTATAGACATCACCAATAAAAGCGTAGCCACAACATATTGCACTGTTTGCAAGGTGATTTTCTTTAACCATAGATTTCCGAGATAAGCCCCTGTAATGGCACTGAACGTTGCAACAGTAATGATGCCCCAATTTCCACTAAACAAAGATGTATTTCCACTGAATGAAGAAGCATAAACACTTAACCGGGTCACATCCACACAGGTTGAAACCACCACCGTTGTACCAATAAATGCTTCCTTAGACAATCCGGCACGGATCAGAAAGGCACTCCTCAGGGCCCCTTGATTTCCGGACAACCCCCCGAAAAAACCACTGAGAGCGCCACCGATAAACAGTTTATCCCGGTTAAATTCGAGTTTGCTGAAAAATGGAATCAATTCCATCCAGGCAAAAATGAATAACAAGCAGGCCACCATAAATTTTACAGGATAAACCACATACGTGTGTTGTCTCCAGGCATAGCTGTAAAGCGGTTCCAAATCAGATATTTGACTCAGTAGCCAGGAGCCGGCAAGTGCTGCCAATACAGCCGGAATGCCGAATTTTAATAAAACTTGTTTATCCGCCTTTTTTCCAACCAACAACAATTTAAACACGTTATTAAAAAAATGAACCACTCCGGTTAACGCAATAGAAAGTTCTGCCGGAAAAAACAGCATGAAGACCGGGGTTAACAGGGTTCCCAGTCCAAATCCGGAGAAGAAGGTCAGCAATGCCGCCGCGAAGGCAACGAATGAAATAATGGCGATGTCCATGGATGCACAAAAATAGCATCATTCTGATATCCGGAAAGTCGGGAATAATGGCTGAACAGATGAAACATGGCTGTTAACGCCTAATCCTGTCCTCCTGAAAAGGCCTTCTTTCCATTGAATGCGTACAAATTCTCGATCTTGATAAAATTCAAACCTGCATGTGTCAAGGCCGACAAAAGGTCGATTATGGAAGTGTAATTTACCGTTGTTTGTTCCTTTGATTCCGCCACAAAACGACAACGCCAATGGTCTGTTTTAAAGGTTTCATCCATACCGGCCGGATACACTTTAACGCCGCGGTTGGTAATCATTTGAAGTTTCAATCCCTCCGGACAAAGGGTTTCTAATTTTTCACCCAATACCTCAGGATTTCGGTCAGCATCAATCCAATCGAGAAATACATCTACTCCCAAAAGGGTTTTTAGTTGATATTGATAGGGAGATGTGGTGATGTTGAATTCTGCGGGCTTTTCACCCAGAATGACCGGCTTTAGATGAAACGGTTTTTGTCCTAAACGTTCAATGAGGGCGTCTGTAAATTCATCGGTTCCAACTCTTCTCACACTCGCTTGATGGTTGTAAATATCGCCGGTATGAATGCCATCTTCGATGGTTTTTAGCAAGGCATTCTGAATCATTTCGGCCTTTTGCGGCATTCCCAAATGCACCAACATCATGCAGGCGCCGTTGAGTAAACCACTTGGATTGGCGATTCCTTTTCCGGAAATATCCGGGGCAGAACCATGGATGGCTTCGAACATCGCGAAATTCTCTCCGATGTTGGCACTGCCGCTGAGACCAACAGAACCGGCCACTTCAGAGGCAATGTCTGAGATGATATCGCCATACAGATTCAGGGTTACGATCACATCAAACAAACCCGGACGATCTGCGATGCGCGCCGAACCGATGTCGATGATATAGTGGTCATTTTCAATTTCAGGGTATTCAAGGGCAATTTCGTTGAAAACACGGTGAAATAAACCGTCTGCCTGCTTCATGATGTTGTCTTTGGTCATGCAGGTGACCTTTTTGCGGTTGTTAGCCCGGGCATATTCAAAGGCATAGCGAACAATTTTTTCGCAACCCGGACGGCTAATCAACTTGAGGCATTGCACCATCTCTTCGGTTTGCTGATGCTCTATACCGGTGTATAGATCTTCTTCATTTTCTCGGACAATCACCATGTCCATGCCGCTGAAAAAGCTTTGAACATAAGGTGTGTAGGTAACACTTGGGCGCACATTAGCAAACAAACCCAAAGTGGTGCGGATGGTCACATTCAAACTTTTATATCCACCTCCCTGCGGAGTTGTGATGGGTGCTTTTAAGAAAACCTTGTTTCGTCTCAGGATGTCCCAGCTTTCCGGCGCAATTCCCGAAGTAACGCCATTGAGGTATACTTTTTCGCCCACTTCGATTACATCGTATTCCAATTCAACTTTCGCTGCTTTAAGAATGCGCATGACCGCCTTCATGATTTCGGGGCCAATGCCATCGCCGTATGAAATGGTTACTCTTTTGTGGTTGCTCATTTTCTTTTTTTGAGGCCGCGAAAATAGGGAATACAGACCGATTCCGGCGACTGAAATGCGTCAGTTTACAGCAATAAGAACCGTAAAAATGATGATTTTTAAAGAAATACACTTGGGTTGATGTTGGATAATTTGTATGTGCCAGTTATCCCTGATAAATTTTGAAACGAAGAACCTTGCGATGAACTTTTTGGCCCAAATCACCGCAGGTTTTGCTCGTTTTCATCCTCGAACATCCCATTCAGCTTTTTGTAATCCAACAGGCCTTTTCCCAACACCAGATGTTCGGCAATGACCAATGATTTTCGGATGCGCACATCCTGATTTTTTATTTTACCACGATGTATATCAAACTTCTTTGTTTGCCCGGGGTAAGAGCGTCAAAGAAAGTCATCGCGCCATCTTCTTGAAAAACACACATTTCAAGCACTTCGGGCATGCCATAGATACTGAGTTCTTCCGTGAGTTTAACCTAGACCTCTTCTCCTTCGCGTGCGTTCAATTCTTTGATGACTCCCTTGCTAAGCAGAATATACCACAATCCTTTGTTGGGCAGGATGGCCGCATGTATGGTCAATCGATCATTTAGGCTGCAGACTACTCGTCTGAAATTGCCCTTCACAAATTGAGCAGCCACCTGCTCCGGCACCGGAAGGTAAAGCCCCCAAATGGAATCTTCAAATCTCGAAATGTTGCTGCGTAAAGGAGTCGATGCGGTCGAAGAGAGAAAAAATCAAAAATCAACCGGCTCTTCTCATCCATTCTTCTTGTGAAGTGCCATAAATTTCTTCCCTCAGGCAACTTTCCCAAATCGGCAAAACAGACTTCTTCCATTCCTGATACCCTGCAATGTTAAACTCATAAATGCTCTCACGAAGTTCCGATTTAATAATGTTTCGAATGTCTTGGTGAATGAGCGAAGGCAAGGCAATAAACCATTCTTCGGTGGTCTTTTTGAAATAATCCCATGCTTGATTCCAGCTGTAAAAAGTGCTTTTTTCTACATCAAAAAGCGAATAGCTCAATTCTGCTGTGTTGATGGTGTAAATGTAATGTCCTTTGGTGTTCATTACTTTTGAAATGCTTTTTCTTCCCTGTTCGGTGTGGATTTCAATGAGGTTTTGTTTGATCATGTTTTTCATTTCTCTTCTAATTATGGTACAAACCTCAGGAGTCACTGCGCAGTGTATTGGCGCAGTGAAATTTATTTTCAATTTTTTTTAAAATTATTAATCAGCCACAGTTCAAACAAAGAAATTGTACGTATTTGGCGGTGATTATCTAATTTCGAATCCCTCTTATGCCAAGCAACAAAGATGCTTTTATTCGATATCGTGCTATCAACCGCTGTTTGATCGACCGACAATTTGCGACCCTGGAGCAACTCATTGAATATTGTGAAGATGCCACGGGCATTATTCCTTTGTCGAAACGCACCCTTCAAAGAGATTTAGAAGACATGCGCCTCGATTCTGGTTTAGGGTTTTTTGCACCCATCGCTTTTGATCGGAGCCGAAGAGGCTATCATTACACCGAAAAAGGATACAGCATCGATCAGATTCCTCTGCAACAAGAAGAGGTACAAGCCTTAAAAAACTCTCTGAATCTGCTCATGGAATATAAGGGCTCCGGTATTTTTAGTCAGGTGGAAGAAGCCATAGAGAAGCTCGTGAGCAAGGTCAAAATTGGTATGATGCAGCAAGAAATGCGGCTCGATGCTTTTATGGAACCCGAACGCGGTTATGCAGATACCGGACTTCAACACCTCGGTACTTGTGTAGATGCCATTCGAAACCGAACCGTCATTGAAATCGAATATCACCGCTTCAATCATAACGAAAGCAAAAAACACCAGGTGCATCCCTGCTATTTGCGTGAATACCGAAATCGTTGGTATCTGATTGGATGGCATCAGCGTCATCAGGCGTTTTCTACTTTTTCGTTGGATCGAATTTCTTCGATTCAACCCGATTATAAATCAGATTATGAACCCCCTCCCTTCAATCCTTCGAAATACTTTAGGCACGTAATCGGTATGTCAACACCCGACCGAGAGCCGGAAACCGTTCTGCTTAAAGTATCGGTGAACCAATTGCCTTTTTTGCTGTCGCAACCAATTCATCCCACGCTAAAATTAATCGAAGAATCAGAGGGCTATGGCACCTTACAGCTCGAAGTAATCATAAATTTTGAGTTAAAAAATTTTATCCTGGGATTGGGTGCCGGAGCCGAGGTTAAATCTCCTGAATGGCTTCGAAACGAATTGTTTGAAAATCTTTCTGAAGCGTTGGTTAATTATCAAAACGGGAAGCCATAAAATATGCCGTAATGGAGCTGTCTTGTTTAGAATGTTCATAAAAACAAACATAGATACTCAAGCCGAAGAGATTTTATTGGAGAAATCCAAAAAATACATTTTGATTTGCAGTGGAAAAGAAACTGATCACCGACCCACAAACTGAATTATGACCGAAAAAAAGAGAATTGTCAAAGATTATGACGCCGTACCAAGCGACATCATCTCTAGGGTTAAGATGGCCTATCCGGATGGCTTCGAAGACAATCTGGTCTCTTATTACAACAAAGAAGGAGTAAAAATTTCTGCGCTGCCTTTTGAAACGGAAGATATTTATTACCTCATTCGCATGACCATCAGTGAGGCTCGTCAAATCATCGAAGAAGATGAAGACTATGATGAAGATGGCCACTTAAGAGACGATTTTGAGTCAGATTATTTCGGCGAGGATGAAGAGGATTCTCCTACTCCGGAAGAAGATGATGATCAGGGGGATAGCGAAGAAGACGAAGACGATGATGGAGAATAATCCTGCATGGTAAAACCTAACCATCCCGAACCGAATAAAGCCGCACTGGCTCAACTGCCGGGTCAAACGACTTCTGCTTTCCACATCATGCTTATTCAGTTCGGTTATTGGCTGAGCATTTTTTTTACAATTGCCTTCATTTTTATGGTCTTGCTCGTATCCATCAGCGGACCCGATATGACCCGTGGCGTTACTTCCGGGTTGTTGCGCATCCCTTCTGATACTTTTTCAGATGACACCCTCCACGCGATTAAAAGCGTCTTAATCAGAACCTTTCTGCTCCTTGCTTTGATCAGTGGATTGTTTGCCATCTCATTGGTGTATATGCGAAAACTGGTCAGACAAGGGCGCGATGCAGCCAATATTGCCAGACAGATTTCATCTGAAAAGGCATAAAATTCCTTTTCTTTCGAATTAATTTTTAAACGTCATCATGCAAATTGAATTTGGAGGTGAAGCCCTGATTCTTCGCTCAGATAAGACTTTATTCTGGCCGGGTGATAGAACACTGTTTGCAGCAGATCTTCACTTCGGAAAACTAGCACATTTCAGAAAAAATGGTTCAGGAATTCCGGAGGCCGGAGCAACCACGGTGATTCACCAATTGGAAAACGCCCTGCTCGAAACGAAAGCTACTCGCCTCATCATTTTAGGTGACTTCTTTCATAGTGTTGAAAACATGGCCATGCTTGACATTGCGCAAAACTGGAAGTTCGATGTTGAAACTTGGCTCATTCCGGGCAATCATGATTTGCTGAAATTATCCGACTACCAAAGCCTGGGTTTTCAGATATATCCTGATTACCAAAAATGCGGCCCCTTTTTGCTCACCCATATTCCACCGGAAAAGCCGGATTTGGGTCGGTTTTTCCTTTCAGGCCATGTACACCCTTCCGTTCGGGTAAAAGGCAAAGCCAAACAAACCATGCGCCTGCCGTGCTTTTTTAAATCTTCTGAACAGTTGATCCTGCCTGCCATGGGAATTTTTACGGGAACGTTCACGCTGCGTCAAAATAAACCGGAAGATCGAGCTTATGCTATAGCGGGTAACGCAATATTTGAAATGGAAATTTTTTGAGCGTTATGGCCTAATACTCATCAGCATACTCGGTAAATTTACCGTCGCCCCATAGCGTTTCAATGCCGTAATGATGGCGCTTGTCTTTCACAAAAATATGAATCACCACGTTGATATAATCAATCAGAACCCATTCGGCATTGCGCTGTCCTTCACGGCTGTATGGATTTTCTTTAAGCCCCTTTTTTACAAAAGATTCAACGGAATCGGCAAGGGCTTCCACTTGTTTGTCTGAATCACCATGACAAATCACATAAAAATCAGCCACGCTGGCATGAAGCCCCCGAAGATCAATCATCACGATATCATGCCCTTTCTTTTCCTTCATGCCTTCTACGGCAAATCGGGCGATACTTTCGCTGTCTGATAGTTTTCTTTTGGTCATGTAGGGATAATAAAATATAAATTTGGCGCAAATAACGGTAATCTTTTGGAGAACTTTAATCCGGGCACATTATTCATTGGGCAAGAAAGCCATTTTTTGAAGGAAACCCATTCGACAAACGATTGGATGAATCTTCATCTTAAATCCGGCCATCCTTTAGAAGGATGTTTGGTTCATGCTGATTATCAGGACAAAGGAAAAGGAAGGATGCTTCGAGCCTGGTACAGTGATGAAGGAAAAAACCTGTTGACGTCTATTTTACTTCGTCCAACAGCCCTTAAAATATCTCAACAAAGTATTTTGAGTTTTTTGACAGCACTCGCAGTTGCCGACACCATTTCTCATTTTATTCAGGAGGAGGTCTTTGTTAAATGGCCCAATGATGTCATCTACCATGACCGAAAAATTGCCGGTATTTTGATAGAAAATCAATTAAAAGGAAATTATATAGACCGTGCCATCATCGGCATCGGATTAAATGTGAATCAGCCTCGTTTTCCGGATGATATTCCCGGAATCTCAATGCACCTGCTCACCGGCAGAATCTATCCCCGAAAAGAGGTTCTGGAGACCTTGTGCCGAAAACTGGAAGCACGCTATCTGCAATGGCGAAAATCAGAAACCGATTCATTGATCCAAGAATATAACCGCAAGCTGTATGGTCGTAACCGGGAAGTCGACATTCACCAAGATCAGGAAATTATCAAAGGCCACATTCAATCAGTGGATGAAGATGGATGTATACGAATTGTAACAAATGACACGGTGAACCGTTATCACTTCAACTCCGTTAAACTCTATTACCATGGATTTAATTCTTGACATAGGAAATACGCACAGCAAAGCTGCCTTTTTTTTGAATGATGGAATTCATAAGAAATTTGTCTTCGATAAAAATGAGGAGGGCATGTTTGAGGCTTTGAGCGATTACAAACCGGATCGTATGTTGATGAGTTCCAGCAATGGGACCCTTCCTCAACTCCCCGATTTTTTAAAAGAAGTCAAAACCATCTTTTTTAACCATATTACTCCGGTGCCTGTTCAAAATCTATATGAGAGTCCTGAAACTTTGGGAAGAGACCGATTGGCGGCAGCTGTTGGATCGGCTTGGCTTTATCCTGAAAAATCAGTGCTTTCGATTGACTGCGGAACGTGTGTTACATATGATTTCATCAACCGGCAAAATCAATATCTGGGTGGCAGCATTTCACCCGGAATGAGGATGCGATACAAAGCGCTTAATCAATTTACGGGATCCTTGCCCAATATTGCCCCCGATGATCACTTTTCGTTGCCGGGAAAAACAACGGAAGAATCGATCAGAAGCGGAGTTCAGCAGGGGATGATATATGAAATGGAAGGTCAAATTGAATTTTATCGTCGACAATACCCTGATTCTATCGTAATAATCACAGGCGGAGATGCCCGTTATTTTGTCAATCGCCTAAAATATGAGATATTCGCGAACCAAAATTTAGTCCTACTAGGCCTACATCAAATTTTAAAGCATAATGATCAATAAGCCCCTACGGCTGTCTTTGGCGCTTCTTCTCTGTGTTTCGTTGCTTTTTGAAAAAGGACATGCACAAAATTCGACGCGCTCGCCCTATTCCTATTCCGGAATTGGAGATATATCTTATCCGGGCTTTGCTCAGCATGTGGGTATGGGAAGAACCGGAAGAGCCAATCAGTCTGAATACGAATTTACCAATCTGAACCCTGCCTCTTATGCCCATTTGAAACTGACATCCATGCAAATAGGTGGAAGGGGTGACATGGGTAGATTCACAGCCGGCAATAAAGAAAGCACCTTCAGCAATGCCACATTGGGATATTTCTCTCTCGGATTTCCAATTTTAGAAAAGACAGGGACCTCACTTGTTTTCGGTGTTTTGCCGCATAGCAATGTGGGCTATAACTTGGTCGGAGAAGAAAAATTCGACAGTTTTGATGTTCGAAACAATTATACCGGCAATGGCGGACTGACCAAAGTATATGCAGGAACAGGCATCCGCATTGGAAATTATCTTTCGGCCGGGGTGAATGTCAACTACCTCTTCGGAAATATCAATGAAAATCAGGCGAGGGTTTATCTCAATAACAAGGACCTCTTTTCTTACGCCACCGAAACCAGCAACCATCTCGGCGGATTCAATGCCGACTTTGGTGTACAATTTAGTAGTCAAACCACCAAAGGAATTAAACACACCCTGGGCGCGACGTACCATATTGGAAACGAATTGGATGCGAACCTCAATCGACTGGTGAGAACCTTCAATGCTCAAGGTGGATTTTACATTGACACCATAGAGTACCTTTCCGATGCCAATAGCAGCTTCAAACTGCCCAACGGGATGGGTTTTGCCTATCAAATCAGCAAACCCGAAAATTGGGGTCTAAATCTCGAATGGTCATCTTACCAATGGAGCGATTTCAGGCAAGGAGGTGTTAATCCCGGATATAAAAACAGTTCAACCCTCAGTGGCGGTTTCTTTTACCAGGCTTCTAAAACCATGGAAAAGGGCGCTGTAAAAGGAGAGAAGTTCAAAAAATATGTAAAAAACATCCGCTATACCGCCGGCGGATACCTTCACCAATCTTATGTTTTTGTTAACTCAACTCAAATTAAGGAGTTTGGCACAACTCTTGGGCTTCAGCTTCCTGTAATGCGACAAATAAAATTACCCGGTGGTGAACAGTTGACCTTAGTTTCAAGAGTAAACATTTCAGCAGAATATGCTCAAAGGGGCACTACCGAGAACAATTTACTAAAAGAAGATTATGTCCGCATTTACCTTGGGTTTAGTTTTAGTGATAAATGGTTTATAAAAAGGAAGTTTCAATAATGAAAGCAAATATGAAATTCGGAATCTTTTCAATGATAATGGTATTGGGCTCTTTGCAATCGATGGCTCAAAATCCATGTGACAAAAAATATGGAAGTGACAGTGCAGAAACTGTGAAGAACCTCACTTTGTTTGGACAATACTTCCAGGCGAAAGATTATGACGCAGCCTTTCCATACTGGAATTATTTGTTCAACAATGCTCCTTGCGTACAGAAAAATATCACTGCCAACGGGCCTTATTTGATTAAACTCCAATTGGTAAAACCTGAAAACAAAGCCAGAATGAGTGGTTTAATTGATACCATCATGCTTTGTCACCAAATGCGCATCAGCATGTATGGCGAAGAAGGGTTCGTAAAAGGAAAATGGGCCAATGATATCAGCAGTCTCAAGCCGGCTAGTCGTGCAGATGCACTGAAAATGTTCGCAGAATCGGTAACCCTTGAAGGCAACAATACGGATGACGCTATTCCTACCTATTACCTAAATGCTGCAGTAAAAGAATTTGAAAAGAACAGACTCTCTTTTGATTCTCTTTTGATGATTTACGACCAAATGGGTGAAATTGTGAAGTTCAATATTGCTCAAAACAATACCAAATTAAAAAACTGGCAAACTGCTGAAGAAAATATCAATAAAATGATGCTCCCTTTTCTGGATTGTGACAAAATTGAAGCTTTGAAAAGAAAGGAAATGGCTGCAAATCCAAACGATGCCGAAAAACTGAAAAAAATCCTGAAACTGCTCGAATTCAGAAATTGCAATGACAAAGATTTTTACCTCGAAGTATCAGAAGCGCTATATAAAGCGAAACCAAGTCCTGAATCTGCCTACGCTTTGGCCAAGGCTTTTAAAGGAAAAGGTCAGCTGAGCAAAGCGTATAATTATTTTGAAAAATCTGCGGATGGCCTTTCTTCTGCCGACGACAAAGCCGAGGCTTACTATAACCTTGCCTTGTTGAGTTTGAACAACAAGCAGATGAGCACTTCAAGAAACTATGCCAGAAAAGCCCTCGAAATTAATCCGAACATGGGCAAAGCCTACATCATCATTGGTGATGCTTATGCCAGTAGTTCGGCCGCTTGCACTGAAGATAAACTGGGTGGAAAAAGTGTTTTCTGGGCAGCAGTTGACAAATATTATAAAGCCAAACAAGTAGATCCTTCGGTTGCAGAAACCGCCAATGAGAAAATCAACAAATTCTCTGCCTATTTCCCCGACCAGGAAACCGCCTTTTTCAACGGCATCAACGATGGAACTTCATTCTCAGTAGGTTGTTGGATTGGAGAATCCACTACTGTAAGAACCAAGAAATAAGCACATGCCTTCACGAATTTTAAATCAAAAAAAACTCATCCTTCTCGGGATGAGTTTTTTTGGTTTAATAACGTCTTGTAACCACAATCCGGAAGAAATCCGGGAGTTGGCCAGGAAGGAAGAGAAAATGAGCATAGAAGAAGGCATAGAAATCTCCATTACCTATGCCGATTCAGGTATCACAAAAGCAGTGATTACGACCCCTTTGATGGAAAGATACAACGACAAAAGCAATCCGTATCTTGAAATGAAAAAAGGGTTAAAAGCAGTGTTCTATAACCGTCAGAAAGTAGCTGAAAGCACCCTCACCGCGCAATATGGTATCAGTTACGAAAACACCAAGCTTGTGCATCTTAAAAATCAAGTGAATGTGGTCAATCTGCAACAAGAGGAGCTGTCGAGCGATGAATTGTTTTGGGATCAAAACAAACAAAAGATTTATACCTCTAAATTTGTGACCATCAAACGCAAAAATGAAATCATTTATGGCGATGGGTTTGAGAGCAACGAAACATTTACAAAATACCGGATTCTAAACCCAAAGGGGAGGGTCCATTTAAAGAAAGATTGATATGAGAAGATTGGTTGAAATAGTATGGATGGCCATTGCAGCCATTTCTTTGGTAGAATTTTACATGACCTATAAAGCTTCCGGTTTTAATCAGGATGCCCAGGTATTTGTTTTTGTCTTCTTTGTATCTGCCTTTATGTATTTTTTCAGAAGACGTCAGAGATTGCTCATGAAGAAAAGGGCAGAAGAAATGGCAAACAAAGGCACTGATTTGTAGAGGCTTTGCTGAGCGATGCGCTCATGTCAGTTCGAGTAAAATTTTCCGAAGTGGAACGCAGGAAAATTTGTATCGAGAACGACATGAGGTGAGCCGCTTTAATATCGTAGATAGCAGAATGTGCCACAGTTGCTTCTCGATAAGCGCCTTTAAGCGTTTTTAGTTTATCCTCAAAATCCTACAAGGGCGCAACTCGAGGTGACAATCTTCTAAATTTCATGACCTTACGATACCAGAACGTTGACGAATGCAGTGCAACGGATTATGCCCTCAAGTCAGTTCGAGTAGAATTTTACGTAGTGGAACGAAGGGAAATTTGTATCGAGAACGACATGAGGGGAGCAGGGTTACCAAGGTAGAAGGCAGAAATGAAGGTAAAAGCACTAGGTCTACTCAAACCACGAACGTTGTCATTCCCCTTCAAGGTTCCCGCTTGTATGCCCTTGTTGTAAGGCGGGAAACCTAAAAGGCATTTCGTTAGTATGAAAAGGAACACACTTTCTCTCCGTGCCATCCTTTCATCCGCACCATCCGTGATTCAGACAAAAGAACACAAACAGGCTGCAATATGATCCCTTACAACAGCTCATTCGCCAGATTCGCCAATTCACTTCTTTCCCCTTTTACCAGGGTCACATGAGCAAAGAGGTTGTTGTTTTTAACCCGATCAATGATGTAGGATAGCCCGTTTGATTCTGCATCGAGATATGGGGTGTCAATTTGATAGATGTCGCCGGTAAATACGATTTTGGTATTTTCTCCGGCTCTTGAAATGATGGTCTTTACTTCCAGCGGGGTGAGGTTTTGTGCCTCATCCACAATAAAAAAGACATTGGATAGGGTTCTTCCCCGGATATACGCCAATGGGGCAATGGCAATTTTTTCGTTTTGCAACATTTCATCGATTCTCTTCGCTTCCGGATCCTTTGGGTCGAGCAAGCTCTTGATGTACTTTAGATTATCCCATATGGGCTGCATGTAGGGGTCTACTTTTGATTTGATATCACCCGGAAGGAAGCCAATGTCTTTATTGCCTAAGGGCACGATCGGACGGGTAACAAAAATCTGCTGGTACTGCCTTCGCTGTTCGAGGGCACTCGCAATGGCCAACAAGGTTTTACCGGTGCCGGCAATGCCTCGGAGGGTGATGAGTTTAATATCCGGATTGAGCAGCGCGTGCATGGCAAAGGTTTGTTCTGCGTTGCGCGGTTTGATGTTATAAACCGTTTGCTTTTCTACCCGCTCCAAATGATCGGTGAGCGGATTGTAGTAACTTAATATCGACTTTTTGCCATTTTTAAGGATGTAATAATGATTGGCAATGCGCTCGGTGGTTTTAATTTTTGAGAACTCCAGTCGACCTTTCTCAAAAAGTTCATCGATGGCCGCTGCCCTCACTTCAAGGGAGGTCATGCCGGTATTCAGACTATCGAGGTCTTTGATTTTGCCGGTTTCGTAGTCTTCAGCATGAATTTCGAGTGCTTTGGCTTTGAGCCTGAGGCAGATATCCTTCGAAACCAAAATCACTTTGGCCTTGGGATAGTCTTGCTGTAAGGTTAATGCGGCATTCAGAATCTTGTGATCGTTTTTGCGTTGGTCAAATACTTTTTCGGCATCGTATTTTTTATGTCCGCTCGAATCAAGAATCACTTTGATCTGACCTTTGGATTTACCATTGAGGGGCACCCAATCGCTCACCAAATGATCCATGACAATTTCATTGAGATTTCGGATGAAGCTGCGCGCCTCAAAATTCATGGTATCATTTCCCTTTTTGAACGTATCCAATTCTTCTAATACCTGAATAGGAATGGCAATGTCGTGCTCCTCGAAATTCATGATGGCCTGATGGTCAAACAAGATAACGGACGTGTCGAGCACGAATATTTTATGGGTCTTTCTGCTCATAGGTCAAATTCTTTGTAAAGAAAACCCAAAGCATATAAAGCCATTCTTAAGGAAAGGCAAAGCTTTCAACATTAAACCCACAATTTTTAAAAAGAAAAATTCTTCGCTTGATTACCGAAATTTTGGATATGCTATTGCGAAATTATTTTTTAATCTAAAATGAAAAGAAATTCTAAACCTGCAACTCACATATCAAACTTGGTAGAATTCTTCATTGACGAAAAATTTGTTAATTATTAAAATATTTTAGTATATTCGTTATACTCTAATGAAAAGCGTTATGAAATCAATTACAATTCTACAATTCTACAATTCAAAATTCTTTATTGAGAAATTAAAATATCTGGCATTTATTTTCACTGTTTTAATTTTCAACACGAACAGCGCAAAAGGTCAGAGCCAAACGCTTTTATCTCCTTTGAATGACACGATAAGAAATATGTCATTGGATTATTATGACGCCGGTGTTATTTGGTGGAAATGCAATACACTTTTACCCGGAAAACTCTTTACTGAACTCAAACAATACTCAGGTCTTGGTTCTAACGACACAATGCTTCCATATGCAAATTGGAGAGATTCAATGATTTATTGGGATCATATTGCATATCAACAATATTACAAAGGCATTAAGGTCGAAAAAACCGCATTTGTCGAACATATAAGAAATGATACAGTTGCTTACACAACAGGTCTAATTGTCGAAGGATTAAATAAGTCTGAAATACCTGCATATGGCGAAGACGATGCTAGAAATGCTGCCATAGAATATATGGATGCTGATACTTTCTATTGGCAGGACAGTATTGAATGGTATCTAAAAAGAGATAGTTTTGAATTTGATACAACATATTATCCTACACATGGTGAGCTTGTGTGGGCATTAATTGGAGACTCAATGTTGCCCTTGAATTATTTTCTGGCTTGGAAATTTTCAATTGGAATGACAGCCCCTGTACATAAAGCGATGGTATTGTATGTAGATGCAAATAATTTAAATATTATTGACTCTATTAGTTTAATCTCGCATAATGGGCCATTCAATCACATTCATTATGGTGAAAAAACCCTAGACACTAGATGGCATAATACATTGTTTACGGATTATCATGTAACCTGGGCAAATGATGGAACGCATAATATTAAGACTAAGGATTCAGGTAAAGGTTATAACATTTATGAACTACCCCGTGACCATGATGATGATTGGGGGGATAATCACTGGTCTGCCACCTCTACTCTTTGGAGCATGACTCAAGCATGGGACTATTTCAAAAGCGTTCGAAAAATAGATGGACCGAATAATGCTGGTTTGGAGTGCAGAATTCATTGTGACATTGGGGGAGATGCTTTTTTTGATGGATTAAGGTCGACAAAAGAATTTGCTCAATTTCAATTTGGTCGTCTCGATAGCATATTCTATACTGGTGGTGCATTAGATCTTTGCGGACACGAATATTTACACGCAATCGATCACTATAGGAAACTTGGAAGGGTAGATGAAAAAGAAGAACAGGGCGCCATTGAAGAAGGAATTGGAGATATTATGGGATTCTTAGTGCGTCGACATGTGGTAGGTACACCGGATTTTACATTTTTGAAAGACGTTGGTGCATCCGATTGGGAGAGAGAAATGTCTAACCCTGCATTAAAAAATAAGTTAGTATGTGGAGCGGGCAATCCATATCCAAAAACGTATAAAGGGAATAACTGGGTATTTTCATGTACGACTGATGCAGGTGGAGTACATGAAAATATGATGGTCATTGATTTTTGGTTTTTCTTATTATCTAATGGAGGTATTAACGATGAGAATTCAAGAACTGCAGATGGAATTGGAATTGATGACGCCGCCGATATTGTTTTTCATTGGTTTTTTAATAGTTTTACTGATGGAGATAAATTTGTACAAGCCCGTGAAAAGTCCATTGCTTCAGCAGTTGCATTATTTGGTTGGTGCAGTCCTGAACACAAAGCGACTTGTAAAGCTTGGTGGGCAGTAGGAGTAGGTAGCCAATGCAACGATTGCGCAACAGACGTCTGTAGAATAGGAGACCTAATTGGCTCAACTTCTCCAAATTTGGCCAACAGTAAGATAAATATTGATGAAGTTAAAAGTAAAATTGGCATTTATCCTAATCCATTTTATAATCAATTGACCATTGAAATCCCTGACGTACTATTAAATGACAAAACAGATATCTCGTATCAATTAATAGATCCCAATGGACTTGTTGTTTTAGACAAATCCGAAGTTAACAAAGATTTGAAACATATTTTAGATTTTTCAGAACTATCATTGGGTATTTATACTTTCATTCTAAGAATCGACGATTATGAAGTCCGAGAACGCATTGTCAAAATACAATAAGATTACAATAATTTTGATATTGTTCTTGAATTCTTCACTGTGCTTTTCATTAGACCATTCAGATACAATTCAAAAGATACCCAAAAACCAATTTTATATAGGATACACCTTTATTGATTTTATGGACGGTTTGGGCATAAAAAGAGATCAATTGCTCAGTGAGTATCGATATTACCCCGGTTTTCCAAGTTTAACTTTTGAACATAGAATTGCAAAAACTCAATTTACAGTTGGGGTAAGACATTATAAATACCTTCATAACCATTTTGAAGAAAACGGCTATCAATTTGGCACATATGACCCGTATCGCAAAGAACTAAGAAACACCTCATTACACTTAGGTTATAATCAAAGAATAAAAAAAAGTAGATGGGTTTTGAATTATGGAATTAGTCTGAATCGAAGAGTAGGTGCTGAAGGAGTTTTTGTTAGTAAATTGACATTCCATTCGAATTTAGCCGGTTGGGATTTTACGAGTATCGGTGCAGGTTGTCGTTTAAAAATAGATTTCAACTTATCTAAATACATATTTGTTTCAGGAAATTCGGAAATAACTCATTACTTCAATAGAATCGATGAAGATCAAAAATTCTATCATAATGGCAAAATGATTTTTGTTCCAACATACAACCAATTTGTAAATCAACTAAATTTGGGAGTTAGATTTTAGACATTTTGACTTCAGTCTTACTGAAAGCATAATACCTTATTTCCCAACCAAGATTCGGCAAACAACCGAAGATCAATAACAAAAAAGCCCTGCATTGCACATGGCAACACAGGGCTTTAAGTTTGCTTAAAGCTATTCAGCTTACTGAGCAGCAGCAGGAGCAGTAGTGTCAGCAGTAGCAGTTGAATCAGCTACTGGAGCTTCTTCTACAACAGGAGCTACTTCTTCAACAGCAGTAGAATCTTCAGTTGTAGCTTCTTCTTCAGAACCACCATTGTTACAAGCGGCCATAGCCACGATACCGAACGCTAAAAGAGCAAATTTGAATGTGTTTTTCATTTTTTGTTTGATTAAATTGTTGAAATGTGCTCATATATACCCGGCTTAAAGAAAGGTAACCCAAAAAAAATAAATTATTTTGCGGGTTACTTATCTGAATCAAACGTATTAATAAAAGCCCGGTGAACAATAAGGGATATCCAGGAGACGAAGCCATTATCAAGGCCATCATTTTAGAAGATGAAAGAGCCTTTAATTGGTTGTATAAATTGAATTTCCCAACGGTGGTGAAAATGGTTTTGCAAAACAGTGGAAACCGCGATGAAGCAAGTGATTTGTTTCAGGATGCCATCGTGGTCTTTTACGAAAATGTGAAAGACGGAAATTTTATCCTTAAAAGTTCCATCAGCACTTACCTCTATGCGGTCTGTCGCCATTTATGGTTGAAAAGACTCCGGCAAAAGGGAAGAAGCCCGATGGTATATATGGATGGGGCAGAAGGATGGGATGTGAAGGATGATGTGGGAAGGTTTGAAGAAGAAGAATTAAAATTCGGAAAACTTTCAGGTGCCATTGATTCCATCGGAGAGCCGTGCAGAAGTTTGTTGACGGATTTTTATTTTAAAGGTTTGAGCATGCAAGACATTGCGGTTAAATACGAATACACCAATGCCGAAAATGCGAAAAACCAGAAGTATAAATGCTTACAGAGACTCAAGAAGTTGTATTTTAAATAGATGAAGTAATGTTTTATAAGAAGGATTTCGAAGAATGGGCCGAACAATACCTCAGTGGTAATCTGAGCAAGAAAGAGCAGCTTGATTTTGAAAAAGCACTCGAGCAAGACAAAGAATTGGAGTCTGCTTTTGTGGAGCATAAAGCCATGTTTCTCGATTTAAACAAATTGGGTCGCAGATGGCGCTTGAGAAAAAAACTACAACAGACCGAAGAAAACATCATCCGCAGTGAGGAAAAATCACATAAAAGAAACTGGTTTAAACTATCCGCTGCCGCTGCCTCTATTATTCTAATCAGCGTGCTCACTACCCTTTTTACTGCCGGATATCTCACCCAGAAAAAACAAGCCAATAAGTTCAACGCTTTGAAAAGGGATGTTGAACGCATGAAATACAATCAAAATGTGTTGGTTTCTGATTACAACAGCAAAGTAAAAAGTGTTACAGCCAATTTTGGTGGTTCCGGTTTCCTCATTTCTGATGAAGGTTACCTCGTGACCAACTATCATGTGGTTGCCTCTTCTGATTCGTTGTTTGTGACCGACAAAGACGGAAAAGATGTAAGAGCCGAAATGGTTTTGGCCAGTAGAAGCTATGATTTGGCCATTTTAAAAATTACGGACAAGAACTATTTGGAAAATGTCAAAATTCCTTACATCGTGCCCGCGTCTTCCAATACGCGTTTGGGTGATAAAATTTTCACCCTGGGATATCCCAAAGAAGACATCGTATATGGCGAAGGTTATTTGAGTTCCAGATCCGGTTTTATGGGAGACACTACTTCTTTTCAGATATCCATGGCCCTGAACCCCGGCAACAGCGGTGGACCCTTATTCAATGAATATGGTCAGATTGTGGGTGTAATCAGCGGAAAACAAAATGAGAAGGAAGGCGTAGCGTTCGCCATCAAGTCTAATTTCATTCAAAAAATGGTTGAAATGACTGAAAGAACCCTGGAGGTAAAAATCCAAACGCCTGTGATGTCATCAAAATCAAAACACAAATCCAAGTCTGAAATGATTCAACAATTTGAATCTTGCGTTTTTCAGGTGAGGGTTTATGATTCTAATTAGGGATTGTGTCCTTAAAAATTGTACGTATTTTGGCCTGATTGGTGTTCAGCATTAAGCTCTCCCAATCATTTGTCGTAAATACTTAATGAGAATAGTTGATTTTGTTGAATATAAGGTTTTCAGGGCTTTGCCCAAACGTCATTCTACAATGAACATAACCTCGTTAGCCCCAATTCCTTTTTTTGCTTGATCAAAAAAAGGAATCAAAAAAAATCAAGGCTGAATTTCTCTTTTCTATCCGCTAAAGCCATGTAGGCGCTTTCCACGATGGGAGCCACTTCCTATATTTATTGGCGTCACCTATGTGTGGTAGTTCTTCGATATTTAGGAAAGGAAAAGTAGTTCGATCGGCGTTCGCCCATCGCTACCATACTTGCTCAATGGGATAATCTGTTTTCACGCCTCCATAACTAAGCGGATTACGAAAAGACAAATAAGGCCATTTCCCACCCGCAGTCCAAATTCTGCAAAAATTTATGTCAGATTTTCAATACCCAATGACTTACAATAGTCTCGAGTTTTTAGGTATCAAAAAATCTACTGGTATACAAACGAATAGTTGCATAGTAAATCATAACGAGTAGATAGTCAAATAGTTACATCTTTGATCCTCTAATGTGTGTTATGATAGGTTTAGTCATATAAAACGTTAATATCCAACATCATACAAATACATTAGGTATGTCAAATGACTGATTTGGCTTAAAAACTTCACCTAAATTGTCAGAATTTAATTAGGTTTGAAGAAGTAAAGTGCGATGAATCGTTTTCTCAAGGCCTTGTCAATCGTTTTAGGATTTTTGAATAAGATTCGTCTTATGCTGCTGCCTTATTGGAAAGGGCTTTGGCATTTCTCGTTTTTTAACCGCACGCGTTTTAAAAGTATTGGGTTTTTTAAAAAGTTCCTCAGCCTTGGATACACTTTCATCATAAGTTTATTGCTGTTTTTGTTGGCCATGGAAATCAATTTTCTATGGATCTTCGGGCATATGCCGAGCATGAAGGAGGTGAGAAACCCCAAAATCGCCCTAATCACCGAAGTGTATACCGCCGATAAAAAGTTGATGGGTACTTTCTTCGTAGAGCAGCGCAAACCGGTTACTTTTAAGCAAATTCATCCAAAAACAGTAGAAGCGCTCATCGCTACAGAAGACATCCGGTTCTATCAGCACCACGGGCTCGATTTTTATGCCCTTTCATCTGCGGTCTTTTCAACTTTTCAGGGAAACAAACGCGGAGGTAGCACCATCACGCAGCAGTTGGTGAAGAATGTGTATCGAACCCGTACCTTCAGTGCCAAGGGATTGTTGGGATATGTGCCGCTTGTGCGCACCATTATTGCAAAATTGAAGGAATGGATTACCGCTCTTAAAATTGAATTCTATTATTCGAAAGAAGATATTTTAACAATGTACTTTAACGTGGTTGATTTCGGTAATAACTCATTCGGTATTAAAACGGCTTCAGAATATTATTTCTCCAAATCTCCCGAAAAGCTCAAAATTGAAGAAAGTGCTGTATTGGTGGGATTGTTGAAAGCACCCTCCTACTACAATCCGAAAAACAACCTGGAAAGGTCCCGGGATCGCAGGAACGTGGTGCTTTCTCAAATGCACAAATATGGTTTTATCGACAGTCTTTCTGAGGTAAAGCTTTCCTCTAAAAAACTCCGTTTAAAAATTAAGGAAATTGTTCAGGAACAAGGAATTGCACCGTATTTCAGGGCTGCTTTGGTGAAGGAATTGAAGGATTGGTGCGACGAAAACGATTATAATGTGTACACCGATGGTCTGAAAATCTACACCACCATCGACAGTCGCATTCAAAAGCATGCAGAGACCGCCGTAGAAGAAAATCTGTCTGAACTGCAACAAGCATTTGAAAACAGTTTCTGGGGTCATAGCAATTGGTTTGACTACAAAATCGCTCTGGAGAAGCGCGATTTACTTCAAGCACGGCCTGAATTAAGAAAACTAAAAGACAAATCTCAAATGCCATTGACCGGTACCGAGCGCATGGTGAAAAGTCTGGTGGAGATTTCATCCAAATACAAATCGCTGTTGGCTCAAGGATTCAGCAAGGATTCTGCCTGGAAGGAAATGGAGAAGAAAACCGACATCACGATTTACTGGCGGGGAAAGACCAAAGAAACCCGCATGAGCGCCATCGATTCGATTAAATATTACAATCAGTTGCTCAAGTGCGGTCTCGTTTCAGTGGAACCGCAAACCGGCCACATCAAAGCCTGGGTAGGCGGTAACAATTGGGATTATTTCAAATATGACCACGTCAATCAGGCCAGAAGACAAGCAGGATCGACGTTCAAGCCCATGTTATATGCGGCCGCATACGAGGAAGGGTTGGGGCCTTGCGACGAAATTGTAGATAAACCCGTATCTATTCCGGTGATTGACAAAGGCGAAGAGGTGATGTGGGAGCCCAAAAATGCCGACCATCGTTGCACCTTTAAACCCATGACCTTGCGCACTGCGGTGGGACGGTCTATCAATACCGTGGCAGCCCAGTTGACCCAGCAAATTGGTCCGGATAAAGTGGTAAAAATGGCTCAAAAGCTCGGAATCGAAAGCAAACTCGAACCGGCCATGTCGATTGCTTTGGGGACCAATGACGTCCATTTGCTCGAGCTTACCAATGCCTATTCGGCATTTGTGAATGAAGGCAAGACCGTAGAGCCACTTTTTGTGACAGAAATTAAGGATCACAAAGGAAACGGAATCGTGAAATTTAAAGTAGAAGAGAAACGCGTGATGACCGAAGAGAATGCCTATCTGATGACCTTTTCCCTTCGGGGTGGGATTGAAGAAAGGGATGGAACTTCCAGGGCATTATATCGCTACGGCATTTGCTACGACAATGAAATCGGGGGAAAGACCGGCACCTCCGAAAACAATGCAGACGGCTGGTATGTCGGCATTACCCACAATCTGATTACCGGTGTCTGGGTGGGGTGTGATGATATGCGCATCCACATGCAAGGGCAAAGCGGACAAGGGGGCAGAACCGCCTTGCCGGTATTCGGAAGATTTATGCAGCTGTTGTATGAAGATCCGGCTACGGGCATCAAAAAAGGAAAATTTCCTAAACCTTCGAGGTTAGAAAAAAGCACTGAATGTCAGACCATTTATATAGCCCAGGACACCGTAGTGGTTGATTCATTTGAAGATCAATGGATGAACGACTCCATTCTCAGAATGATA
>JBIIVF010000099.1:0-9301 GCA_044339595.1 Bacteroidia bacterium | reverse complement strand
CTTACATTTGGAGGAAGACTTAAATATTTGCAAGGCATCAGCAATGTTTGGCTCGAAAAAGGGGATATCACGTTCAGAACCAATTCAGAGGATTTTTCACTGAATGTGATGACCGACCTCAAATTACATACTTCGGCCACTTTTGTAGATCCATCTTTTATTGACAGTGCTCAAGGCCTGACTACCAACTTCCCCAAAGGACTGCTTGGATTTAAAAACAATGGGGTAGGACTTGATTTGGGTGCACAGTATTACCTCACCAAGAGAATTGCAGTTTCCGCCAGTTTGATTGATTTGGGTTTCATTCGTTGGAATTCGAATGCCACCACCTTTACGAGCAAACATCCCGGACAATGGACCACATTTAACGGAGTCAATTTCAATGATTTCTTCATAGATTCATCCAATTTCGAGAATTCAGTTCAGGAAATGGCCGACAGCCTTGCAGATCGATTGAATGTGCAACAGTCAAGAGGGGCTTATACGCGATCATTATACACGCAATTTTATCTGGGCAGCAATTTCAGGCTTACAAAAAGTCATAATGCCGGACTGTTATTATACGGAAATTTTCATAACCGACGGTTGCATCCGGGGCTTACGGTAAGTTGGAATTCGAAATTGACCCGCGTATTTTCAGTTTCCGTAACCTACACCATGGTGAACAATACCTTCAACAATTTGGGATTGGGTTATACATTAAACGGTGGACCGTTCCAGATTCACATGATTTCCGACAATATCATCAATGCCTTTAGTTTAGGGAATGCAAGACTCATGAACATGCGGTTCGGTATGGGATTTACGATCGGACGGGATAAGGACGAGAAGGATTAGGGGGTGATACAGATGGCTCCGTGAAAATTCACGAACCATTAAACATTCAAATTAAGTACATGTTGAAAGGAAATTACCGTTTTGGCATACTGATAATTGATTACAAATGTTTGAAATTCAATATGTTGTAAATATCAAGAAAGATAATTTTTAACAAAAAGTTCTTCTGAGATATTTCTAACATCCCCCTCCAAAAATCTTACCCCCTCCATCTTTCTAAACCAGGTCATTTGGCGTTTGGCATAATTGCGAGTATGTTGCTTGATCAATGAAATGGCTTCTTCCCTGGAAAAAAAGCCATCAAAATATTGGAACATTTCTTTATATCCCACTGTATTTAAAGCATTCAAATGCCGATAGGGAATCATCTCCTTGGCTTCCTTTTCCAATCCTTTTTCGATCATCGAATCTACCCTAAGGTCGATGTTTCGATATAGGTCTTTTCGATCGGGATTTAAACAGAATATCTCTGTTTTGCAGGAAAGTAAGGGAAGTTGAGATTGTTTTTTGAAAGTACTAAAGGGTTTCCCGGATGTTAAGCAAACTTCCAAAGCCCGCAAGACCCTTTGGGGATTTTGAAGGTCGGCGCTTTTACAAAATTCGGGATCCAATAATTGCAATTCATCCACCAAAACCGCTAAACCTTCGTTTTTGTACCTTTGGTTGAGGTTGTTTCTGAGTTCATCCTGAACCGGAGGAAATTCATCCATCCCATATAACAAGGCTTGAATATACAACCCTGTACCTCCGCAAACGATGAGGGTTTTGTACTTTTGAAATAAGGTCTGAATCAAATTTCGAGCTTCCTGAGCATATTTTCCTGCGCTCATGGTTTCATGGATGTCGAGGTTGCCCATAAAATAATGAAGAACTCCAGCCATTTCCTCCTGATCAGGCTGCGCAGTGCCGATGGGCAACGCGCGATAAAATTGTCGTGAGTCGGCAGAAATTACCGGACATTGAAAGTGTTTGGCCAACCGAACGGTCAGGCCGGTTTTCCCGGAAGCGGTAGGACCGGTGATAACGATCAACAATTCATCAGTGGTCATCGTCGCCAATGACGCTGTCGAATTCACTTGATCCGAACAATTCATCATCTTCACCCGGTGCAGGATCTTCTCCTTCCTCCCCTTCGAGCATGCCGCTTTCGTCATCGTTGATGCGGTCTGCAATCATGTCTTCGGCAATGGTGTCGAACTCACTTGAAGTATTGATGTATTTATTGAGGTTTTCGTATTGCTTGGGAGGTTCTCCGGATTTTTTAACCAATAAGGGGTAAATTTTATTCAGATCGCTTTTCTGAATTTTAAAGAGTTCTACCATCAAGGTCCATTCAACGTCAAAATCTGTAATGTACAAAAACTTTTGATGCGGATCAAAAATCCAATCTTTCAGTTTAACGTCTTTCATAAAGGCAACCCCTTCTTTTTCAGCTGTGGTTACCTCTTTCCCTTTTCGCCAATTGTCGGTAGCAATATAAAAGCTGGCCGGTTTGGTCCCGTCAAAATTGATGGCGGTTTGAATGGCATGATGAAATTCTTCAAAAGTCTGCGATGCCAGCACCTCTATGATACGGCTCACATCATCAATATCTTCAAATTGTATTTTAAAAGTATAGGATATCATGGTTCTATTGTTTGGGTGAGCCCCAGGGCGGCTCCGGTTCTGATTACAAAGTTGCGTGCTTCGTCGTAATTATTTGCTATGTCTCCTTCTAAAATTGCTTCTTTTAAGGCAGATTTTATCAACCCAACCTCTTTTCCGGCATTTAAATTAAAAATCTGCATGATTTCGAGTCCATCAATGGGCGGTTGCCAATTGCGAATCCGGTCACGTTCTTCCACATCCTTGATCTTTTCTTCAACGAGCCTGAGGTTCGCCTGAAAACGAGCCACCTTGGCTTCATTTTTAGAGGTGATGTCAGATTTGCAAAGCAACATCAAGGGTTCAAGGTATTCACCCGCATCAAATATCAAACGACGGATGGCACTGTCGGTAATGTTTTCTTTGGTCAACGCGATGGGGCGGAGATGCAAACGGACCAGATTTTCCACTAATTTCATTTTATCATTGAGCGGCAATCTCATTCTTCTGAAAATTCCCTTTACCATTCGACTTCCTTTGTCTTCATGTCCATGAAATGTCCAGCCTTCTCCCGCTATGAATTTCTTGGTTGCCGGTTTGGCGATGTCATGCAAGATGGCCGCCCATCTGAGCCAAAGGTCGTCTGATAAGGCCGCCAGCTGATCAAGTACTTGTAAGGTGTGATAGAAGTTGTCTTTATGACCTTTGCCTTGCACGAATTCTACCCCCTGCATGGCACATAATTCAGGAAAAAAACGTTGAAGAAGGCCCGTATCGAACATCAGTTTGAAAGCCACACTGGGCAACGGGCTCGAAATCATTTTATTTAATTCATCACTGATGCGTTCCGGTGAAACAATATCGATCCGATGAGCATTGCGGCGGATGCCTTCATAGGTGACAGGCTCAATTGTAAATCCCAGTTGCGCAGCAAATCGAATGGCCCGCAACATTCTCAAAGGGTCATCGCTGAAGGTTATATCAGGATCGAGCGGTGTTCGAATGATTTTGTCATGCAAATCCTGCATGCCTTTAAATGGGTCCGTTAATTCACCGAAAGCAGATCCATCTAAACTGATGGCCAGGGCATTGATGGTAAAATCTCTTCGGTTTTGATCGTCTTCCAGGGTGCCCGTTGAAACGATGGGCTTGCGGCTGTCGGGCAGGTAAGATTCCTTGCGTGCGCCAACAAATTCATAATCCCAATCGCTTGATTTAATGTGGGCGGTTCCGAAATTTTTAAAAATATTCACCTGATTGGGCATTCCCAGACGTTTGGCTACATCTTCAGCCAAGGCAATGCTGTCTCCCACGGTGACAAAGTCAATGTCTTTAGATTCGCGGGCTAAAAACAAATCCCGCACATAGCCACCTACCACCCAAACGCTTAATCCGGCCGATTCAGCCGATTCAGAAACAATCCGGAAAATAGGAAGGGTTAATTTCTCATTCACGCGGCAAAGGTAGCGGTAATGTAACAATTTTCGGGAATCTAATCTTCAAAAGGTCTGTGTTTGAAACGAGAGCAGCATGGAATCAGGGCATCGGTTTGTAACGGAGGGATAGACTTATTTGGTTTAATATGGAATTATCAGGGTCCAGATTCTCAAGAACTTAGACATTAAAAAAGCGAGACTCTGGTAATGATTTAAATGATGGAAAGTCTATCGATTGCGAATCAATTGAAGTGCAAATTATTTGATAGGTGGATTTAAAGTCTTGATAACAATTTTCTTTTTAACTTGCCTCCATGAAACTGCTAAACGCTTCAGAAATGAAATGGCTAGATGAACAGACCATCTTAAATGAACCTGTCTTGAGCATTGATTTGATGGAAAGAGCGGCTATGGCTTTGTGCAGCCAGATTCTTCTGGACTATCCAGATCGATACAATTTTGTGGTGTTTTGCGGCAAGGGAAACAATGGTGGAGACGGATTGGCGCTGAGCAGAATGCTATTGAGTGAAGGTCGAAAAGTAAAAACCATTATTCCAGGTGATATAGCCTCGGCCACTCCTGAATTTAGTCTAAATCTGAAGCGACTTAGACGCACGGAAGGAAGTCAAGTTTTAGAAGGACCAACGGGAGATGTTTTGGTTTCTAATTCCTCTGTATGCATCGATGCTTTGTTTGGAAACGGTTTTAAGTTACCGGTCGCCCCCCCTTATTTGGAGTGGATTCAATGCATGAATGAAAATTTTGATGATGTCATTTCAATTGATATCAATTCAGGAATGCCTTCTGATATGGAGCATAATTTGGAAATCAAGCCATCGGAAGTAGTTCATTCAACAGTAACCTATTGCATCGGAGCACCCAAGATGAGTTTACTTTTCCCGGAAACGGGCCGTGTTTGCGGTCGTATCGTAACTATCGATATCGGACATGATGCAGAAGCCTGGCAGCAAATCGAAACACCGTTGAACTTTTTAACCGATGCGGAAGCCTCCCGAATATTGCCAAATCGGCGTAGATTTGCTTATAAGAATTCGTTCGGTCATGTGTTGGTCATGGCCGGGAGCCGGGGTAAAACCGGTGCCGCTTTTTTATGCGGTAGATCGGCTATGGAGACCGGGGCAGGATTGGTAAGTTATGCCACTTGCTCATTTGTGGAGGATGCACTTCAGATTTCTTTCCCTGAAGCGATGACGTTGACGATTCCGGGCGATGATTTTGTTTCCGGGATGCCCGAGGATAATTCGAAGTTTGACGTGTTAGCCATCGGACCCGGTTTGGGCTCCGAACCTGAGACCATGGAGGTGGTGGTAAACATGATCGAAAATTTTCAAGGCCGCATGGTGGTGGATGCGGATGCGCTGAATGCTATTTCAAAGGATTCTCATTTTCTATGGCCTAAGGAGGTCATCATCACCCCCCATCCGGGAGAATTTGATCGGCTTACAAAACAACATGACAGCAGTTACCAACGTTTTTTAAGTCAAGTGGAATACAGCAAGAAACATCAAATCACAGTAGTCTTGAAGGGAGCTTATACTTCCATTTCGTTGCCCGATGGAACCGTTTATTTTAATATGACCGGCAGTTCTGCCATGGCCAAAGCCGGAAGTGGCGATGTGCTAACCGGCATGATTGCTGCGTTGTTGGCACAAGGTTTGACCCCTGAAAAGGCGGCTAAACTCGGAGTGTATTTGCACGGCAGAAGCGGCGAAATAGCCGCAGCCGTTAAAGGAATGTATAGTGTGAATGCGAGCGATTTGATTCGCCATATTTCCGGTTCTATTCAATCCCTCAAGACATAAACATCATCCACGAAAAACGAAAAACGAAAAACGAAAATCGAACAACGAACCACGACCCATGAATATAAAGAACTCCATCTGGCTCATTCTCCTAACAAGCGCCCTTCATGTCAACGCGCAGAATTATGATTTAGCGGCGTTTAAGGATTTTGATCAATTGTCGAAGGTAAATCCCGCTTTTACGGGAGCGCTTCAAAAGCTGAGACTGCTGGCCAATAACCGGGGTGCTGATCTAAATATCGGACTTGAAACGAGGATTTTTAAATCGGATCATTATTTGGGTGTTGGGTTTAATCAGGTTTCTATCGAATCGGTGAGGAGACAGACGTTGTATGCTTCCTACAATAAAGATTTTACTTTGAAGAATAAAGCGCTATTTAAGGTAGCCATTCAAGGAGATTATCATCAAAAAAATATTTTTACCAGAGAGGGTGACACGATGGTAGATTTTGTAGATTTTGATGGGAAAGCCTTTCGGTATATCCCCAGGAGTATGGCACCACCGACGTTTGGTAGAAATTATTTCGACCTGGGAATTGGATTTGGATACATGGGAAAGCGATTGGTGATCGGAGGAAATGTGAAACATGTGAACCGCGCTCAATCCAGCATCAGCAAGAAGGATGACAGTCGTTTGCCATTAGAAGCCAATGCTCAAATTTGCGGATTTTTTAATTTGGGTAAATGGATGCTAATACCCACCGGAGTTTTGAGTGTTCAGGGCGATCAAATGTATTACAATGTAGGCGGCGGAATCAATTATCTTGAATACACCCTCACCGGAAAATTAGAAAATGCCAATGAACGTGATTGGCTTGACATCGGTCTGAACTATCGCAAAGGACGCATTTTTGCATCGGTGGGATATGCTTTTGATTTGGCACAATCCGATGGTATCGATTTCTCACAAATCAACATTTCTTTGAACACGAGTTTACGGAAAATCAAAAATCCCGAATCGGAGGTGATCAGGCATCTCTCGAATTTATACTAATCGGACAATGATGGTCCCATAAAAAGCCATGAGAACAGTCTATAACTATTACCTCGTTGTAAAAGATTGCTGGATTATCATCGGTTTTTTAATCTTGGGCTATTTTGCCCTGGTTCTTTTTGCTCAAGGGCAGGATATCCTTAAAGAAATGTCGCTGCACAAGGGTTCTCCTGATGTAATCCGTCAAAGTTGGCTGATGTTTCTGGCCGTGGGCTGGTGGTCTTGGCAAAGTTTCAGATCAGCACGTATTCAGCTTCATCTAACCTATTTTAATTTTTGGAACTGGACACCGGAGTATGCACTGGGATCACAGGTGCTGGTGCCTCGTGTTTTGGCCATTTTTCCATTTCTGATCGTTTCTTGGGCGCTTTACAAGGCAAAACATGGATTTGATCCTCAAATTGCTTTGTATTTATCTGCAGCCATTTGGTTTTATGTATTCCTTCATTTTAGAAGGCGTTTGATCGTTTGGTTAAAGTCTAAAAAGGGTATTTTTCATCGGTTTATCCCCGATTATATCCCTATAAAAAATGGGTCCTATCCCGTAAAGTTTGTGCTTCAAAAACAGAGCTTCTGGATTTGGTTCAGAGGGGCCATGGCTTTAATGACGTTCACATTGATTATCCTCTTACCTATAAGAACCTCCTTGTTTGTGGGGTCTGCGGGTATCATTCTGTGGGCCTTTGGAACCTGGCTTGTAATTTTAGGGTTTCTTACTTTGGTTGGGAAGTTGGTGAGATTGCCGGTTTTTATTACCCTGATTTTTTGGGCCATCCTCTTCAGTTTTTTTAACAACAACCATGATATTCGGATGTTGCAAAGATTAGAAGACCAAAGACCGGATTTGGAATCTTATTTTCTACAATGGTACAAAAGCGGACAAGGGATTGACACGGTGTACCTGATTGCCGCAGAAGGGGGCGGTATACGTTCGGCATATTGGTCGGCCTCTGTGTTGACCCGGACCATGCAAATGGACCCGAAATTTAAAGATAAGGTTTTTTGTATGTCAGGAGTTTCAGGCGGGAGCTTGGGTTCAGCTATTTCTGCCGGATTGATGTATGGAAACGTTGATTCGCAAATGATTCATAAATTGTCCGGTCAAATGCTGGGCCGCGATTTTTTAAGTCCGGTGACTGCCTGGATGGTTTTTCCGGATGTACTTCAGAAATTCATTCCTTTTCCGGTTCCGAGTTTTGACCGGGTGAGGGCGTTAGAAAAATCCTGGGAAAAGAGTTGGGATGATTACGCCCATGTTCATCGATTAAAAGGATACATGTCCGACGGATTTATCGATGCATTCGATTTGAATAAGAAGCGCATGCCGGTGGTGATCCTGAATGCCACTCTGGCAGAAGAAGGAAGTCGTGTGTTCATCACTAACATCAAAACTGCCGATCGTGTTTTCTTTGATGGCCTCGATTTTTTTGATATTTCAAAACGCGATATCCCGCTCAGCACAGCGGTGGGCATCAGTGCACGTTTTCCGTTTATTACGGCTCCTGCTGCATTAAAAACTCCGGATGGCACTTTGTACGGCAATTTGTTGGATGGAGGCTATTATGAAAATACCGGTGCCACCACCATCCTCGAGGTGTACCATCAACTGCGGGACATGGCAGATAGAGATCACATGCCGGTGGTGTTTAAAGTAGTTTTATTGAAGAATGTAATGCCTGTGGAGAGGGAAGGTCCGATCAGAGGGTTGACTGAAATTATGGCCCCTTTAACGGCCTTTACGAATATTTGGTACAAAAGCGGTGCATTTGAATTGATGAGTGCCGAGAAAAATCTACTCCGGAAACAAGACTGCATATTTTCGGTGAATCTTGAAAGAAACAAAGATGAAAACTTACCGCTCGGTTGGTATTTGTCTGAAAACGCTCGAAAAAGCATCGACAAACAGGTGGAACGGGCGGCACAAAAAATGTTGTTTTTTCATCCGATGCAAGATAAAACGGATTGAGTATTTTTGAAAACAGATGACAAGCAAAGTAAGGGTTACGTTTTTAGGAACCGGAACATCACAGGGAGTGCCGATCATTGGCTGTAAATGCCCTGTTTGTTGTTCTAATGACCCCAAAGATAAGCGGTTGCGGTCATCGGTGCTGGTGGAGGTGGATGATTTACGTTTTGTGATTGACACCGGACCGGATTTCCGTCAGCAGATGTTGCGCATCGATGCTGACCGATTAGATGCCGTTTTATTTACCCATAGTCATAAAGATCATTGTGCAGGATTTGATGATATCCGGGCGTTTAATTACATCCAGAAAAAAGCCATGGATGTGTATGCCGATGAGAAAATGGAATTGGCGTTAAGGCGTGATTTCTTTTATGTTTTTGAGGAGAACAAATATCCCGGGGTGCCGGAAATTCGATTGTTTAATTTCAAAAATGAACCCTTTTCAATTCAAGGGGTGCGGATTGTTCCCATATTGGTGTTTCATTACCGTATGCCGGTTTATGGCTTTAGAATTGGCGATTTTACCTACATTACAGATGCCAATTTTATCGCGCCGGAGGAACTGGAAAAGATTAAAGGTAGCAAAGTAATGGTGTTGAATGCCTTGAGGAAGGAGCAGCACATTTCACATTTCAATTTACAGGAAGCGCTAAATTTAGCA
>JBIIVF010000098.1:0-9331 GCA_044339595.1 Bacteroidia bacterium | reverse complement strand
TTCCTTCGCCTTTTTTTTAACCCCTTGTACGCTAAACAATTTATGCGGCAAACGGACGGGCATCCGCTATAGTCCTCATGCCCAAGTCCATTGTCTGTAACGCGTCAAAAGGGGCTTTACTGCCGCTCGCCCTTTTTCTTCGGCAGGCAAGGGTCCTTGGTCATTCCGGGCTGCCGCTCCTGCCTTGGGCGCCCATCAACTGTCATGAATGGTTGAAGAGTCATCCCGGCGCCGGCCGTTTGGAGATTGGGAAAAGTGTGATGTTTCCTTTTTTTCATCAACTTACCCATCACCCTCAATCGTCTCTCGCTCCGGTGCACTCACAAGCTTAATCGATCCTATGAAAAAGCGAGGACGTTGAGGACGGGCTCTTTGGAATAGGCATCATCAACGTCCCTGCTGATGATCACTCGACTTCAAAAGGTGATTTGGGAGCGCAGGAGAAGTTGATGGGGGAAAAATAATTTTATCTTGTGCCCGTCGCATGCTAAGACATAGGATTAAATTCAGATTTATTTTAATCGTGGTTGTCCTCGACTACTCGATGATCACTTTTCTCGTAACTTGATTACCGCTGGAAGTTGTCAACTTGAGTATATAATATCCTTTTGGGAGTTCAGCAAGTTCTAATGAATAGCTTTTGTTGAAATTCAAACTTCTGACAAGGACCGTTCTACCTGAAACATCAAGAATAACGATCGATTGCAGGGGTTGATCAGAGGTCAAATTGATCCTGTCACTTGCTGGATTGGGATACATACTTAATGAGCAGATTTTATTATCCCCGAGTCCATTAAAATCGCCATATCTATAAATACCTTGATTGGGAACACTAATATCAAACGCATAGAAAACATATCCGTTGTATTCGGTGAATTCTGCCTCATTAAATGCTTGTGGAAGATTTCCGGTAATATTTGTCCAGTTAACACCTTCATTATAAGAGACAAAAAGGCTATCTATTTCACCAAATACTCCAAAAGCATTTTTCATATAGATATTGCCTGATTGTGCATTCCGATAAACAATTCTGGGCTTAATCCCCCAAAATGAAGGTTTGGTGATAGAATTCCAGCTGTTTCCTTGGTCTGTACTTTTATACCTTCCTGTAGATTGATCTAAATAATAGAGGTCAGTTCCCAAACGAAATAATTGATAACCTGCAAGATGGCTAGATGAAATACCCGAATTTGACTGAACCCAAGTGTCCCCGTTATCATCCGACAAATAAACACCTCCATTGATGGTACAAGCGAACAATCGACTACCAATAGCCTCTATTTTCACAACATTAAGAGTGGTTAAACCATTATTGATCTGAGCCCAGTTTGTTCCGCCATCCGTTGATCTGTAGATGCCTAAATTACTTGTATAACAGAATATCTTAGTTGATAAAGTGTAAAACCCGCGCACCACAGAGCTTTTCGGACCTCCTTTAGCGACTTGCCAGGTTGCTCCATCATCATCGGTATAGTACAGATCATCCCATGAAACATTTAACCCGAAGAAGAGACGGTTTCCGTAAGAATGAGTTGAAACAGGTATTCCACTGATCACCGGCGTTGAGATTTCCGACCAGTTATTCCCGTAATCGGAGCTTGTATACAATTTAAATCCACTCAATGTCCCCGTGTACATTTTACCATTATGCCCTGAAATTGAACGCACCCCGAGGGATAGATTCTGCAGGCCGTTATTGACCTGTGACCACTGTGCTATAGACAGATTCGTAATTAATGTAGCAGTGATTGTAATTAGTAATTTTTTCATGATTTTATATATTAGTTTTTCTGGTGCTTTCATTATTGAAAGACACAGCACGAAATTACAATGGTAAATTTGGTCCTGAAATACGCAGAGCTGCGTATTTGTAATAGCGTTGTGGTAACATAGATTTGTATAAAATTCAATTTATGATTCAGATAGCAATAGTTGAGGATATTTCGCGTATCGCAGAAACACTAAAAGAAAAGATCCATCTATCAAGTGATTTTAGAGTGAAATATTGCGCTCCCAATGGAGAGGCTATCATCCGTTTCCTTGAAAAAGACCACAATGTGGATGTCATTGTTATGGACATTAATATGCCGGTCATGAATGGGATAGAAGCAACTTCTCTGATCAGTCGGCGGTGGCCGCAAATAAAGATCGTTATGTCTTCCGTATTTGATGATGAACAAAACCTATTTGATGCCATGATGGCCGGTGCTTGTGGATATCTATTAAAGGACGAAGCCCCACAAAAGATCCACCGGTCAATTTTTGAAGCATTAGAAGGAGGGATACCCATGAGTGCAATGATTGCAAAAAAAGCTTTGCAGCTAATACGGAAATCTTCACCCTCTCATAATGTGAAGGATCAGGTTGATTATCAGTTAACTGATCGCGAGACAGAGGTGCTAGAGCATTTATCCAAAGGTCTCAGCTACGAACAAATTGCCGACAATCTATTCATCAGTTACGGCACTGTCCGAAAACATGTTGAGAACATTTACCGTAAATTAGAAGTAAATAACCGCACCGGAGCGCTTGATAAGGCTCAAAAGGTAGGAATTATTTAATATGAAGGTAAGAATATTACTTATCATCGGTTTCTTAGTAATTGGTTTGAATAGCTTTTCTCAGATCAAAGATCTTGAACGAAAGGTGTCTCAACTTCAAGGGAAGGATAAGGTTCAAGCATTAGCAGACCTCTCGTACTATTATTCCTCCTCAGATGTTAACAAAGGGATCATTTATGGACAAAAAGCATTTGACGAGGCTTCCAAATTAAAAGATCCTGCTCTACAAGCTCAAGTTCTAAGTGATTGGAGTATTTCTTACTACAACAAAGGCATGTACGACAGTGTCCTGCTTTTAATGAAAAAAGCAATGCCACTTGCTAAGAAATCTGGTGAAAAAATTCTAGTGGCTAAAGTTTACAATAAACTAGCCTTGGCCCACTTCGAAAAAGGTGAATTCAAAAAGGCCCTGAATGACAACCTAATTGCACTCAACATATTTGAATCATTCGATGCGCTACCTCAGGTAACTCAACTCCAAATCAACATTGGAGCTATTTATGAAAAAACCAAAAATTTCAAAGAAGCAGAAAACTATTACCAGAAAGCTCTAAAATCGGGATTGTTGATGAATGACCCTCCCATATTGGCTTCAGTCTATGGGAATCTAGGTGTTCTTTACATGAAAATGAATCATTTTCAACAAGCTAATGACATGTATTTCAATTGTCTTGAGTACATAGACAAGGATAAAGACCTTCATTTTTTATGTACCATCTATCAAAACATCGGGGTGAATTTTAGAAATCAAGGTAAAATCCAGGAGGGACTTAACTACTATTTGAAAGCGAAACTAATTGCTGAACAATTAAAAAGTAAATCCGCCCTCACACCGCTTCTTAACAATATCGGCCAATGTTATCTTGACCTAAAGGAATTTAAACAAGGTGAATCAAATCTTAAAAGATCTCTCATTTTGGCCAAAGAGATTAATTCTTATATCGAACTGCGAAATGCATACAAAGGTCTGACCCGTCTCGAGCACCTAAAAGGAAACTACGAAAAGGCCGATCAGTACTTCGATAATTATATAGACTACCAGGATTCAATTTACAGCGAAAAAAATAATCGATCATTCAACGAATTGTCGGTGAAGTATAAAACCACTGAAAAGGAGAAGGCTTTTCTGGAGGAACGATTGAAGACTAACGAATTCAGAAACTGGATCTGGGTTCTTGGGCTTTTATTTGTGGTAGTCCTACTGGCAGCGTTTTCTATTCAGCTGAAAAGAATTTCTGAAAAAAGAAAGCTTGAAGTACAAAACCTAAAGGATCTTGAATTCGAGCGCATGCGCATCGCTCGTGACTTGCACGACAATATTGGTGTAGAACTCACATTGATCACATCCAAACTCGATATTAAGGCCGCTTCCACGCCGCACATTGAGGAAAAAAATGAATTCAACGAACTTGCTTCACTTAGCAGGGAGGCATCAGGATTGTTACGTGAAACGATCTGGTCAATCCGACAAGACGCGATCCAAAAAGGTGATTTGCTAGAGAAAATCTCCTTGTTTGCTGAGAAACGCAGTGAGGGAAAACTTGAGATGTGCAGTGCATTAGAAATTGATCCGAACGAAGAGATTATTGCATCTAACGCACTGCATCTATATCGAATTGCTCAGGAAGTAATTAATAACGCTATGAAATATTCAAAAGCAACGCGCATTGACATAAAATTCACTAGGAACAGTTTTACCATTACAGACAATGGTATAGGATTCGACCTTTCGAACTATTCTCCAGGTTATGGAATTCAAAACATGAAACAACGTGCAGAAGAAATGGGAGCGGAATTCGTTTTAACATCTACTGAAAAAGGAACAACAGTGAGAATTGAGAATATCATCTGATATCTAATCTATTATTTCCCCTAACCTAGCACATTTCCAATGTAGATATCCCTTGTAGCGCAATGTTTCCTGCTTAACTGCGTCAGGTATCCCGAAATGACTTTGGGGGCATTACCTCTAACATCAGTTCGTCTAAAAACCTCTACTCACCAATTGGTTGCCCAATTGTTTGGACAGCTGAATAAATGCTGTACGCTGCAAGATATTTCCACCGGTATTGCTGCAAGTGAGACGTTTATAGCGGATCTTGGTCTTAAGCAGAGTCCGTCTAGAAGCACAATGGAGTGATGGGAATAAGAGGCGATCTTGGCAAGTCTTTGAGTCATTATACTTCAAGCTCTTGTCTCATTACCGATTAGTGCTTCAGAAGCAGCACAAAAGCCTTGAACTAAAGGAGATTGAAGGCAAAGTGATGAAGATATCGACAATACTTTGATTAGCCTGTGTCTTGCTATGTTGGCGAGCAGGAAGGGTATGGCCTCCATTGACCCCAATGAGTTCGTTACATGAATTGGAACAATGATTTAAACCAAAAAAGAGTAAAAAAAGACCCGGACAAACAGAATCAAGAGTCAGACGGGTTCAATTTTATGATCAACAGGTCGTACTCACGACACAATTCCGATCGCTATCGGAATCAAAACTCATAATTGAAAATAAGCTACCAAAGGCTTCAGTCAACACAGGCTTAAATCAAAGTCTCGTTCATCAACTTCGTTTAAGCCTTATATGTTAGCGGTAGGTTTTATGTATTGATTTATTACCTACTATTTATAAAATTATTGAACTCAGACTTGGCTGTTTGGCTTTGAAAAATGGCAGTATGACCTCCTGGGACTTCTACAAATTGGCGAGTTTGGCAATTAGAGCAATTATTTACATTTTGTTTAAAAGTTGGCCAAGAGTATAATTGTATTGCCATATCATCTAATCCTTGAACAAATAAAATATCCGATTTAAAGCCATTTGTAAAATTAAGTAATGACCTTTGGTGGTAGGGATTTGAATTGTCAACTGTTGTTCCAAATACATTTCTTAAATTATTACAAGTATAACTTGCACCAATTTGTCCATTTTCTTCTAGTTGACATCTATACACTAAATTCAAAGGACCTGGGGCATTTGCTATTACACCATTTGTTTGATGCATTGTGTTAAGTCGTGTAACCAAATAGCCACCCTGTGAATGTCCTGCTAAAAATATTTTTTTTACCGTAATTCCTAATTCTTGGTTTGCTTTGTGCTTAACCCATAACAATGCAGCCTCTGCTTGAAGGATATTGTCTCCAAACAAAATATTAAGTTGTGGATGTGCAACACTTACAATCATCATATCTTGTCGATTCAAAATGTTTTTAAATTGATTAAGAGTAGTTTCTGCAGCAGGCAAAATATCTGAATCATTTTGCACGGTGCCGTGATAAGTAATTAATACATCAAATTCATTTCCTACGGGCTTATCAATTATTACATTTACGTTTACACTATTGTATGAAATAGATTTAGTAATTCTGTAAGCCGATGTATTTTGGTTAGGCTGGTCTGCCGAGTTGTCTTTTTCACACGACATACAAAACAACAATAATAATGGTATAAAAATCCTCACAAAACTATATTTTAAATATTTATTCATACTATGCTTCATATTAGGCTATTTTTATTTTAAATTTTTAATCTTCTTGCGATAAACTTACCGCTAACGTTTAACGCGTAAAACGGACGGGTATACAGCTCCCCCGCGCAGGATAAGCGAATTTAATGGCTTTTTTGATCATAGCAAATTAAACCCATTTGACAACACATCCAAAAGCAACCCTATCTAAGACTATACAAATTATTCCTATGCTTTTTTTTCGATATAATTGCATTCACCTATTTTCACAGAAAGGGTGACCGACCCATCCTTAAAAGCCGATCAGATTTTGGCAACATTTCAGTTTATCTATTTTAATATGACTTCCTCTGGCAAGATCTACCCACCAACCATCGCATCCCCGGCAACCCCAACCATCCCCTCTATTTCACCAAAACAATCACCCTTCCCTCCACCTCAACCTCGCTGAAACCAAAGGCTTCATTGATATACGCAATCGAAGCCGGGGTGTAAATAAAGACATGGGTCTTGTCGTTTTTGTAATACCAGTTCTTGAAATCAATATCCGGCGTGTAGATATGGGTCATGCAAATCAAACTGCCTCCGGGTTTTAACATCGTAAACAGCCGCTCAAATTCTTCGCGCGGATGATGGAAATGCTCCATCACTTCGCAACAGACAATATAATCATACCGATGATTCAGTACTTCCGGGTTGGGGGCATAAAATGGATCGTATTGCACGATGCCATAGCCCAACTCCTGCAGCATAACCGAAACCACCGGCCCCTTGCCGGAACCAAAATCCAACCCTTCACAGGTCGATGAATGCCGCTGTAACACGGCGTCTACTACAGGTTTCACAAAGGCGCGGTAGCGGACATTGTAAACATCCGGATCATGATGGTCGTATCGCGCCTTTTCAGCGGAAGCATCCAAATAGAACGAGGGGGCTAAAAATATACCGGTACAACGCTCACACGTAAAAAATTTAGATTTGAAGTAGTCTGTCCCGATACCCGAACAAAGCGGACAAATGTTCAGCCCCTCCGGATGATTCATGCTATCGGCGAACTAAATAGCGGGATTACGCTAAAAATGGCAGTTTTACCACCACTGCTTTTAAGAGTTTTCCGCGAATTTCAATGTAAATTTCAGATCCCGATTTTGAAAACTCCGAAGCTACGTATCCCATTCCGATGGCCTTACCCAATGAAGGACTTTGGGTACCACTGGTCACCTCGCCGATTTCGTTTCCGGTGGCATCCGTAATTTTATAATGCTGACGAGGAATTCCGCGATCGATTAATTCAAACCCAACCAACTTTTTTGTCGAACCGTTTTCCTTAATCTTCAAATGATAATCGCGCATCACAAAGTCTTTGTTGAATTTGGTAATCCAACCCAAACCGGCTTCAATGGGAGAAGTCTCATCGTTGATGTCATTGCCATAAAGGCAAAATCCCTTTTCTAATCTCAATGTATCGCGACAACCCAATCCACACGGTATGATGCCAAATTCTGCTCCGGCTTCCATCACCGCATCCCACATGGCTTTGGCATCTTTGTTCCAAACATACAATTCAAATCCCCCTGCACCGGTATATCCCGTGTTCGAAATAATGATATCGTTCAATCCGGCCATAGACCCCGTGGTATAATGGTAATAGGGAATGTCACTCAGGTTAATATCGGTCAGTTTTTGTAATACTTTCACGGCATTAGGACCCTGCACGGCAAGCAGCGACAAATCATCGCTCATGTTGGTCATTTCAACCCCAAAAGTATTGTGCTGCTGAATCCAGTTCCAGTCCTTTTCAATATTCGAGGCATTCACCACCAAATAATACTCCGTAGCGCTGTAACGATAAACCAATAAGTCATCTATGATGCCCCCTTGGTCATTGGGCATACAGCTGTATTGAACGCGACCATCGGTCAACAGAGCCGCATCGTTGGAGGTAATCAGTTGAATTAAATCCAGCGCCTTTTCTCCTTTTAACATGAATTCGCCCATATGGCTCACATCAAACATCCCTACCGAATTGCGCACTGCATGGTGTTCGTCGAGCAATCCGCTATAAGTAACCGGCATATTGTAACCGGCAAAAGGGACCATTTTCGCGCCTAAGGCTACGTGCACATCCGTAAGGGCCGTGCTTTTGAGTTGTTCAGTTCCAGACATGGGGCAAATGTAAGAATAAACGAGAGGTTATTGCAAACCGCAAAAAGAAGATCATTGAATCGTCAGTTCACTAAAAATGTTTTTGAGGATGCCCAAAATCATTCGGTGCACTTCGGTCTTAAAATATTACTACTTGTCTGATCTGAACACCCATTAAATGAAGGATTTCACCAAAGCCTGCATTTACCTCGACAGTGCCGAAAGTACTCTATTTTTCGACCCCGAACTCGTCAATACTGGCATTGAGCAGCGAAAATATGATGAAGCTTTTGACGCCTATCATCACGGAAAAATGATGATCTATTCAACCGGTGATATTTGCCGAGGCAAGGCCCTTTAAATGGCCATGGCCTCTTTGCATTTTAGACAAGAAAAGTAGACTGATGCTCTGAATTAATGCATTTAACCTTTATTTTGAGAAAAATACCATTAATACTCCACCATGAAATGATGAGTCTTATAGGATAGGCCTCTTATTGAGACCGGCAAGATCGATCGATTGAGGTTTCCTATTGACAGATTTGGAATAAATATCAACCTTCGAATATTCCTATTGGAAGAACGATTTGATCGTTTGCCGATCTCAGAATTTTATCGACACACCGGCACTCAAAATATGCGGAGCGCCTAAATTAAATTCCATATTGAGTCCTACATAATCAGAAAAATAAAATCGCCCACCGACCGGAATGCCCAAGGTTGGCCTTCCTAAGGATAACCACTGATCAATTTTGTCGAATGCCCTCATTTCGCGTTTTTCCATGCTCAAATCGCTCAAAAACCAAACATAGCCCAAGCGCAATCCCCCATAAATTGTAAAGCGCTCTGTAAATTTACCGGCCAACGCTTTAAAATGGACGTGATTTCTGGTCAAATCAGCATTAAAATCACCGGTTTGAAGCACATTGTTGTCATCGATATATTCACTGAAAGTAATCTGGAATTTCTGATTCGAAAAACCTGCACCCAGCGAAAGCCACTCATTTACATTGCGGTCATAACCAAACTGTATGGCAGGCTTATTTTGCACACTGTACTTGACAGAATCACCGTTGAGCAGCGTTTTGAACAAAATCCCGGCCACACTAAAACCCCCATTCACGTAAAGATGATTGGGCTGAGGAGGCAGAGATTGTTGCG
>JBIIVF010000097.1:0-9387 GCA_044339595.1 Bacteroidia bacterium | reverse complement strand
CTCATTGATGGCTTTAAGTTTAACGAAATATTGACCCGGCAATGTATATTGATGCCCAACCCCCCAAACGTTGCTCAAGGCCACATTTCTACCACCCGGAATGCTGAGATTAAAAGATTCATCCAATTCACAACTGTCACCATCTCCGAAATAGAAGCGATAGCGGGCAAAGTTTTGGCTGTCTGTCAAATTCTCAAATTGAGTAAAATGCCCGGAACAGGGTGACGAATGCCTGAATTTAACCGGTTTATAATGATCATGGGTATAGCCGAAATGGCTATTACCACTAATATCATCCGGAAAAGTACCCCAGGGATTGGGAATGGCATCATATACAATTTTACAATCCAAGCCTTTTTTATCAGGATACTGTATGTAGGACAAGGAATTTAACCTGGAGATACGCGCGTTCAGGTAAATTTTGCCGTTCGGTCCCAATTTTAAATTTGAACTGATGGGGCGATTGTCATCTACAAGTACCATTGGACTATTGGCTTTGGGATAGGGCAAGCGGCAAACATTCGGTTCTCCGGCTCCGGGATATACGTTAAACTGCCAAAGCTGTTGATAGCGAAAACCCTGATCCAGCACCATCGCATACAACAAACTATCATTGGGTGAAAACTCTATCCCAAAAACAGAAGTATAATAGAAGTATTTAACGGGATCCGGGTGATGAACTTTTGTGCTATATTGCAGAGTCCTTTTATTGGTTACAACTCCTTTGTTCGGTTCAAATTCCAAAATGTCCAAACGATTGGTACCATAATGACTATAACCCCAAATTACAGGTATTACAGGAGGGTCGCCAATAGAGTCAAATTTATTTAAGCTTGCAATGGCAATGGCATTACCTTGATGATTGAAAACGATTCTTGAATTAGCGTTATAAGTAGCTGGGTATGGAATAAAAAAGCTAGTGTCTATACCGGAATCCGGTCTGTAGCGCATAAAAAACAGACTATCAGAGGTGCCACCAACAATCCAGTAAGCATTTAATTGTGGGTAATATTTACAATTTAATATGTGAATGCCATCTGTCCAAGGTTTTCGGAAATAAACTTGACTAAAACGATCTCCTACCTTTTTTTCAGTCAGTTTAACACCATTAACAATGTCAGCCTTTTCCTGAGTTAGGGTATAGATGATATTTGTGTCATTTTCAGCGCTAAACCCCGATTGTCTATGCCAATGGAAGAATTCAACAATATTGGGAACATTGGTTTTACAATAAATTCCCGATCTTCCGTAGGTAGTTTGAATACCTACATACTTGGGATTCAATGTAGTCGTTAAAATTGTGTCATTATTTGAATAAAAAACAAGTTGGCCACTTAAGTCTGAATATATCATTCTGTTTTCATACCTATGAAGGGAATTTGTTGGGTAACCTGTGACATTAATCCTTTCTATTTTCGGTGGATCAATATTGAAATTTAAAAAGTAGTTGCTATTGTTGCCAGAAAAATTCCAATAATTGGATTCCTGAGCAAGAATTTGCGCACTCATAATTTGTGCTATCAAAATGATGCACAATTTAAAAATTCGAATATTTAATATCACTTTGTTCCCTTAACAAATTTTCCGTTCCAAATCTTTCCGTTTATATCTTTTACCTGAATTATATACACTCCGTTTAAGTAGTGGCCAATATTCAAGTTATAAGAAAAGTCAGGTGTGTTAGGTATAATTTGTTGTAAGGTTCTTCCGGTGAAATCTGAGATGGTTATTTCAACAATGGAATTTTTATGGGTAGTAGCTATGGTTAGAAAATCATAGGCAGGGTTTGGATATATTTTAATGGGTTGTGATTCAGGGTTTTTTACCTGTTCATCTATAGCTTTCTTTTGTCTGAGCAATGCTTCAGGGTGTCTGTCTATTTTAACTCCGTAATATTGCCATAAATAATCTGTAGCTAAAGATTGTAGCATCGGGTTCACGTTTTCATCCTTCGCCAATTGCAAGAAACTGTTAAATTTTTCTGAACCTACAATATTCGAACTATGGGATTGTTTTTCTTTGATCAGAGCCGAATAAAGCGATTGTTTATTTGCATCAGATATTTCTTTTATTAATTCCTTCGCTTGAGAAAAATCTTTTTGGTCCAAAGCCAGATTCAAGCGTTTTTCAGTCGAGGGTAGTACAAATAGTTCTGAATCAAAATCATCTTCAAAACCAGGATTAGGATTTTGAACATACATGTCACATATGTTCTTTGCATAGCAAGAAATGGCTATATCAGACCCATTATCATTTAAAAGATCTAAATTATTGTCTGCAGTTGGGAAAAATGGATTTGTAACACCACCGTCTATAAAATATAATTCAGGAAGGGTTCCTGTATTGTCAGTAAAGAGGTTATCATCTATCCCTTGTGTCCATTGTATTGCATGGTGATTGGTTGAATTTCCTTGTCTTTCAAATGCCCCTGCTTTCCAGAACCAGTCGTAAATCAAATCGGTGTATTCATCGCAGCGGATGTCTATATCCTGGTTGTCATTATCAAAGTAATGGGCCACACCCCGGTTAGAGGTATAGGTGTTTTCAACAATATTTTTATAAAAGGAGGAACCGGTTACTCCGGTTGTGGCGCCCTCATCCGTAAAAAAGGCGGTGAAAGGAACGTCTATCTCATTGGTGATTTCATTTTCCCATACTTTTTGAACATGTCCCCAACTGTTAAAAATGCCATATTTATGATCGTGATCTAAATTGGTGTAATTCGGCAGGTTATCCGACCAAATGATGCTGTTCTTATAGATTATCGAAGTATCTGATACTACCGTCCAAATCGGATTTAGAACATCTATAAATTCTGCTTCCAAAACCTTCACTTTTTTGGTTGGATGGGCATAATTGTTGATATGAATGCCCTCATTGAGCCCAATAAATCGGTTAGGGGCATCATTGGGAATATAGCACGAACCATTGAAAATCTGATTATATCCCCCTTTGATCAAAGTGATGTTTGCATTATCACCTAAGATGCCGGTTCCATGAGGCATAAATGCATCTGTCTCCAAATTTTCGAAAATACAACTGGTAAATTTGATGTTTCCGTTATAACCATCTCTAATATCTACAAACATATCCAAACCTGAAACGTCGGTTTCGTATTTATCGGTATAGGCAAATTCAAGGGGTTTGTCATTTTTAAACCAGGCATACTTAATGCCCATATTTATAGGCGATGTATGGTTTTCAAGCTTCACGCCGGTAATACAATTATAAAAGGTCAGTTGCGAGTTGAGCAGATTTTCAGATTTGTTTACGTTGAATATGCCGCCGGCTTCGACATTTACGCCCAAATGAGCACTTTCTATGCTGCCATTAACAATTTCAAGTTCACCCCCTTCGGCTACATAAATTCCACCCCATCCTAAATCAGGGCAATCGGGGTCGAGCGGATTTTTAATGGAGGTAATTTTGGCGGTTCCATCAATAACCAACTTGCCACCGTCTTGAATTACGATTTGCGGTTGATGAGGTATGCGCCCGTTGGTAAATTCAATGACTGCACCCCCTAAAAATGTTAATGTAACTCCGGATTCTATGACCAAGGTGCCATTGATTTTTTTGTTCGAACCAACATTGGTGGCACCGGATCCAAATTGAACAATGGCAGAAATGTATGGATCTTGGTTGCTTGGATCATCCGGAACATAGTTATACGTTTGAGATCCAACACAGGGTTGTGTTAGCTTTATGACATGCACATCATCAAAGTTCAATCCGTTATTGCCGCAAATGACAATTTCACCGGATGCATTGGCCACGGCATTGTACATACACAATTGCTTTTTGACATTGCCCGGGTATTCGTAGGCTTTCGGCATGGGGTCTAATATGAGTTTCGACCAACGAACAGAGGTGAAAGAGGGGTCGAAATTATAAACAATGGCATCGCTTTCCCATTTGTCATTTCCATGCGGCCAACTAGCACTATATGTTTCGATTTCTTCGTCGTTACATGCAGTATTAATGAATGCTGATGGTATAAAATCTTGAGACATTTTTCTTCTATGTGAACTGCTCACAGCAGTAATACTATTATCCGGCATTACATGTACTCCGACCTTTAAATCGTATGCACTTACCTCTCCGATAGACATGAATGAGTTAAATGTCATGTCTTCATTCAATTTGAGAATTATGCCTTCATCATTAGAATTATCATATACTGGGTCATTTGCTGCAAACGAATGCGCCCCAACTATAAAATAATTTTCTTCTTCGTATTCTTGTATCTCAATATCCCAAGGTTTATACCCTCCTGAATGACTGAAAGTTGGATCTAAATAGCCATCAACCATAGTTGGGATAGATGGGCTCAAATCAGTATTATATTCATTGTCCATAAAGCCACTACCTGTAATGTCATCTAAATCCGAATCTATTTTGAATGCTCCGATTTTGCTGTTTCCATCAGCACGGTAATATGCAATGCCAAAACTGTTTGCATTTTCTTTTACAATGGACAAAAGGGCCATGCTGCCATTTGTATTTAATATTTTTCTAGATTTTAATATAGCGCCAGTGTTAGGGTCTATTTTAACAATAAAACCACTCATTTTAACATACGCTGAATAAGGTGGACTGGCAGGTTGCCAATCTCCAACACAACCTACTGCTATGACGGCTTCATCTGACGCTTCAACTATATCCCAAGCTGTGCCGGGAGAAGCATAAGCATCAACGCCAACAGCAGGGATAATACTGCCATATGTATATTGCCATTCTACCTCACCATTGTTCGATCCATCTAGTTTTACTATATAAAATCTTCTGGACGATCGGAATTGAGTATAAAAATCACAAGGATCATTGCAAGATAGAGTGGTTACCTGTTCGGTATTAAGGGCATCTAAATATCGGTACTGAACTCCTGTCAATTGATTTCCTCCTCTTCCTGATGTGAAAATATACTTTCCATCACCCGATTCTTTGGCTTGTATAAGATTGTACATCTCACCGTATTCCTGTCCAAAGACCTTGTACCATTCCATGTTTCCGCTTTCATCTATTTTCATTACTGCCCCATGTTGTGATCCTTTCCAATTCACCGGATCCTCACACTCTAGTTCATTGATGGCCGGCCTACCCGTTGGAGGATCGGGAAATTCAGCAATTGTTATAGGCGGATCACATTCGAAAATACGAATGGGTTTATTCTTAAAACTGGTATAGCCACTCATAATATATCCTTCATGTGAAGTGAGGTTTTCGGGGTCATACCATCTTTGAATGGCATACATCTAGTCTTCTCCACTTTCATCATGAGAGGTATATGCATAAACATCATTGTTCAAATCGTACCAACTATCAGGGTAATATGACTTTTGCCACAAAACATCATAGGGTTGCTGCTGAGCAAAAATTATTTGGGGCAGAAAAATGAAGGATAACAAAACTATTTCGACTATTCCCAAAGCTTTTGTGCTTAGTGAGGGGGTAATCCTCTGATTACTAAATGTTTGCGAACTCATAGTTGTGTTTTTGAAAGTAAAATTAAAATAAATTGTTGGCTTTAATACAAAGTTATAGGGCTTAACGTCCGGTAATCCTAATTTATCACCTCAAATATTGAAAAGATGACATTGCGATCACTTTGCCATGACATTTCTGGAAATCGTTGTCCGTTGCTCGTTTTTCGCAATTCTTAATTCGTAATTCATCTTTCGTAATTCGCAATTGCCCTCCTTCCCGGATGAAAAATAAAAATCGTAACTTTGCAGCCATTTTGGCGAGCACTGCGGAGATACATATTGTGAACAAGAGCAACAACTCGTTGCCGTTGTATCAGACCACGCATGCTGCCGGGATGGATATTTGTGCAAACCTGGAGCAAACCATCGTGATTGGCGCAGGGAAACGCGAACTGATCGGCACGGGTCTTTATGTAGCTTTGCCGGAAGGTTTTGAAGCTCAAATTCGTCCGAGAAGTGGTTTGGCGCTGAAACACGGCATCACCATTTTGAATGCTCCGGGCACCATTGATGCGGATTATCGCGGTGAAATCAAGGTTTTGCTCGTGAACCTCAGTCAGGAACCCTTTCCGGTGCATCACGGCGACCGAATCGCACAAATGGTCGTGGCCAAACACGAAACAGTGCAGTGGAAATTAACCGAAACACTCGATGAAACAACCCGTGGAACCGGCGGTTACGGTCATACCGGGATATAATTTGAATCAATAATCACCAAAGCATATATATGAATTTAATTATTCCGATGGCAGGTATGGGTAAACGAATGAGACCACATACCCTCACCACCCCGAAGCCATTGTTGCCCATTGCAGGAAAGCCCATTGTTCAACGCCTGGTGGAAGACATCGCCAAGGTTTGTGCAGATCCTATAAAAGAGATTGCCTTTATCATCGGACCCGGTTTTGGGAAAGAAGTAGAAGAGAAATTATTGCACATTGCGGCCAATATCGGCGCAAAAGGCATCATCAATTATCAGGAGGAAGCCCTGGGTACTGCGCATGCCGTTTATTGCGCGGCACAAAGTCTTTCAGGACCGGTGATTGTTGCCTTTGCAGATACTCTATTCAGGGCCGATTTTACCCTCAACAGCAGTTTGGATGGCATCATCTGGGTTCAAAAGGTAGAAGATCCTCGTCCGTTTGGGGTGGTGAAACTCAATGCGAACAACGAAATCACGGATTTTGTAGAGAAACCACAGGAATTTGTTTCTGACCTGGCCATCATCGGCATTTACTTTTTCCGGGATGGCGCGGTTTTGAAGCAGGAAATTGAATATCTGCTGAACAACGATATCCGCGAAAAAGGAGAATATCAGCTCACCAATGCCCTTGAAAACATGAAAGCCAAAGGAATGGTTTTTATGCCCGGAAAAGTAATTGAGTGGCTCGATTGCGGAAATAAAGATGCCACGGTGTACACCAATCAACGCATTCTGGAAACCCATCAGGATGGTCCTTTAATATCGGATGATTTGATCAAAGAAGGATCTTTGATCATTGAGCCCTGTTTTATTGGCAAAGGAGTTGTGATTACCAACTCAACCGTGGGTCCTTATGTTTCCATCGGGAACAATAGCATCATAGAAAATTCCGTTATCACCAACAGCATCTTGCAAGAAAACGTGCACATCCTGAACGCCGACATCACCAATTCTATGATTGGCAACTTTGCCCGTTTTGATGGCAAGGCGCGTGAATTGAGTTTGAGCGATTATTCGACCATAATACCTGCCCTATAATGAGGTTTTCAACCATAGCTTTTCTTTGCCTGATTTTGGTTTCCTGTAAATCACTGAAGAAAGGGCGCCAGGAATTGAGCTATGCGCAGTTGAAGAAATTCAACGATGCCTATTTTGAAGGCACCAAACAGAAGGCACTGGGCAATACAGATGAAGCCATCAAAGAATTTTACAGTGCCTATAAAATTGATCCGGCGAGTCATGCCGTGATGTATCAATTGGGAAACCTGAGTTTCAAAAAGAAGGATCTCACAGAAGCGATTTATTGGGCTGAGAAGGCGGTAAAAGCCAACCCGGAATACAATCATTGGTACAGCGGGCAGTTGGGACAGTTTTATAATCGTCAGGGACAGTATGCAAAATCAGCCGATATTTTTGAAAAGATGATGGCCCAGGATCCCAATCGTCTTTCTAACTATATTGAAGCTTCCAATCAATACATCAACGCAGGTGATTTTAAAAAAGGAATCGCTGTTTTGGAAAAATATCAGGCCAAATTTGGTGTGGATGAAGAATCCGCCCGAAAAATGGAGCAGCTATACATCAAAATGGGCAAGCCGGAGAAGGCACTGGAAGAAATTTCGAAACTGACGGAATTGTTTCCGGATGAGGTGCGCTATTGGGGATTGCTGGCGGAAACGCAGATGTCGTTGGGGAAAAAGAAGGATGCGGAGAAATCGTATCTGAAAATCATCGCCCTGGATTCTTTGAACGGTTACGCCCAATTTGGCATTGCAGACATCTTGCGTTCGCGGGGTGAAGCGGATGCTTCTTTCGAACATTTGCTCATGGGTTTTAAAGATGAGCGGGTAAAGTTGGCCAACAAGCTGCAAGTGATCTCCTCCTATTATCTTTTGCTCCAAAAGGATGAAAAAAGCAAAAATCAAGTCTTTAAGTTGGCTGAAGTCCTGATGAAGACCCATCCAAACGAGAGTTTGAGTTATGTGGTTTACAGCGATCTGCTTTATGCCACCGGCAAGTATGCAGAAAGTCGCCAATACTTATTAAAGGCACTCGAATTCGAAACCAGTGATTTTAAAATCTGGCAGAAACTCATTTCCATAGATGAACAATTGAATGATATGTCGCTGTTGGAACTGGATTCACGCAAGGCTTTGGAATATTTTCCGAATCTGCCGGCTTTATACATCTACAATGGGTTTGCGCTGATTTCATTGAAGCAATTTGAAAAATCGATTCAGATTTCTGAGGATGGATTGGCCATCGCCATCCAACAAAAAGACAAAGTGCAGCTGCATTTGAATATCGCCGATGCTTATCAGCAGCAGGGAAAACATGTTGAATCGGACAAGGCATTTGATGAAGTGCTCAAACTAGAGCCGAACAATGCACTTGCGTTGAACAACTATGCCTACTTTTTGGCTTTAAGAAAAGTTCGATTAGATGAAGCCGAAGCGATGGTAAAAAAAGCCATTGCGGAAGAAGCAGATAATCCCTCTTATCTCGATACCTACGGTTGGGTGTTGTTTCAGTCCGGAAAATATGCGGAAGCGCTCGAACAAATCAAAAAGGCCGGCAAACTGGATCCCACCAACCCGGAAATTCTGGAACATGCAGGAGATGCTTTATTCAAACTCGGACGAACTGAAGAAGCCCGCACAGAATGGAAAAAGGCGCTCGAAAGAAAAGGAGATCAGGATCGTTTAAATAAAAAAATCAGCGAGGGTCTGACGGATTGATATCATGAAAAGCACAACCGTATTTCTGCTCATCCTTGTCGTTACTTTTGGGGCGTGTAAATCCCGCGAGGGCGGAAAGCGCAAAAAAACCGGAACTGAATCTGCTACTTCTACTGCCGCTGTGAATGCCGAAGCTGCCGCCTTTAAATATGAATATCTGACCCTTAAGGCAAAAGCTGAATATAAAGAGGGTGCCACACAACAGTCGTTCACCATGAACATTCGCATGAAAGCCGATAGTGTGGTTTGGATATCGGTAACCGGATTGGGATTTGAAGTTGCCCGGGCTCTATTTTTAAAGGACAGCCTTTTCTTGTTAGATCGCTTTAACCGAAACTATTATGCCTACAGCTTTTCGGATGCCAGAAAACTGCTAAAATCAGACTTGAACCTGCATCAATTGCAGGAAATATTGGTGGGAAATGCCCCTTTTGAATGGTCGGCCTACAAGCCTGATTCG
>JBIIVF010000043.1:0-16419 GCA_044339595.1 Bacteroidia bacterium | reverse complement strand
TGACATTTATTTTATCCTGATGGGCTTGCTCTCTCCGGGAGTAGAAGGTGGCATGGACAGTTATCAGCACTACCTGATTGCCAGATATAGCTGGAATTACCCTGAATTATTTCTGCATCAATGGGGAAAGCCGATTTTTACACTCATCTCCTCCCCTTTTTCTCAGTTCGGTTTAATAGGTAACATTGTTTTCAATACCGTATGCATGATTGGATCAGCATGGCTTGTCTTTTTAACGGCTATAAAACTCAAATTTAAATACCCCATTTTTTCTTTTTTGGCCGTCCTATTTTCCCCAATTTTCTTTGATCAAATTATCTCCGGACTCACAGAACCTTTGAGCGCATTGATGTTATCGGCATTGTTTTATTTTTTTGTCCAAGAAAAACATACTGCTGCCGCCATCATCGCCGGATTGATGCCTTTTGCCAGATCTGAAGGATTTATGATAATGGCCGTTGCCGGATTTTATTTGCTGTTGATTGTGAAGAGCCCGAAAGCCTTTTTGTTTTTATTATCGGGAAGCCTTTTTATGAACACCCTTGGATGGATTATTGAAGGCAAACCTCTATGGATATTTACTGAGAATCCTTATATAAGAGTCGAACTCGAAAAAGTAAATATCTGCGGAAGTGGAGGCATATCCCATTATTTCAGGGCGATACCGATCACTTTTGGTTTTGTTTTAGGAGGACTGGGATTGACCGGAGCTACGTTTATTGTTTATAACCGGATCACACAATTCAGAAAGATGTTTTCGCCCGGTGCATTAGACCTGATATTTTGGGTAATTTTCGGATCGTTCGCTCTTTATTTTTCAGTCCATACCATCATTTGGTTTCTCGGAAAAATGGGCAGTTGCGGCTATATCCGGGTGATGACCGTGATTGTGCCGGCTGTAGCGATACTTTCCAATTTTGCCATCGACTATTTTTTCAAGTCTTCCCTTTATGTTCGTACACCGTTACTTTTTCGGAAGGCTTACCTGGTCATCTTCATCCTTGCCGGTAGTTTCATGCTCTATGAACCTTTTTGGCGATATGGGGGAAAATATCCCATAGAAATCAGTGCTGAACAAAAGCTCTTTAAAGAAGCTGCCGAATGGCTTAAAACAAGAAATATTGAGGATCGCACTTTATATTTTCTATATCCTTATCTAAATATTCTCGCGGATATCGACCCATGGGATACCAAACGTTTCATTGAAATATGGGGATTCAATCTCAAATATGCCCCCATGAAAAGCTATGTAATTTGGGACGGACATTTTAGTCCGAATGAAGGAAAACTTCCTTTGAAAGTATTGGAAAATCACCCCGATTTTACCAAAGTCAAATCTTTTAAACCGGCTACTCCTTTCAAGACTTTGAACAATTATGATTTCGAAATCCACATTTTTGAAAGAACCGGCAGCACAGAATTGGAGTAATTTGCTCATTTTTGTCCTAAAACTAAGGTATTCATGATCCAAATGATTACCTTTGCAATCCCGAAAAATTATGTTGAACAGGAGGCTGATACGGATCAAAATTTTTCAGGTATTATACGCTCATTTTCAAAGTGAAAGCAATGGTCTTCAAGCCAGTATCAATACCTTGAACAAATCTCTAACAGGGATTCAAAATACATTTAATGCACTTTTGTCCCTTCCTTTCGAGCTGGCACATTATGCTGAAACCAACCATAACCCCGCTGAGCATAAATACTTCAAAAAAGAATCAGATACGCGTCAATATGATTTGATTCGAGCAGAAAAAGTGCTCCTCCACATGCGGAAAAATCCGGAGATTTCCAGAATCGTTGAAAAGCCCTCCCACGGTTGGCTTCATGATGCCGAATTCCTTTTTATTCTGTACAAAAAAATTACGCAGCAGGAAAAAATGGCGGCATTTGTTGAAAATGAAGTAGATTCATTCGAGGTACAGAAAGAGTATCTGGTATGGTTGTATCAGTATCTGATGGATGATTCTGAAGATTTCAATCAGAAAATGGAAGAAACCGACATGCATTGGGCCGATGAAAAGTATCCTCTGAACGCCAGTCTAAAGAGAATGATTCAACCGATAGAAGCATCCTTAGATCCACTGCAGATTGAAATACCCGAATTGAGCAAAGACCTGGACGACGACATGAGTTTTGCCAAGGAATTGCTTAAAGTTTGTATTCAAAAGGAGAAGGAATTTGAAACGCTCATAGCCGAAAGAACCCCGGGATGGGATCCTGAACGCATTGCCAAAACAGACATGATTTTAATGTACATGGCTTTGGCAGAGTTTATGGAATTCCCAAATATTCCGGTGAAAGCTACGTTAAATGAATATCTTGAATTAGCCAAGATGTACAGCACTCCTCAAAGTTCCAAGTTTTTGAATGGAATTTTAGACAAACTTCTAAAAGATCTCACCTTAGATAATCGCATCGTGAAAAAAGGAAGAGGGTTGGTAGGTTAATTCAAATTAATACATTTGTAACCATTATAAATAACCGCGAATCAGACTTTATAAAATCAACAGAATATGAAAAAAAGAGTCATTTATGTTTTCATGATTTTTGCGTTAACGCAATGTAACAAAAAGTCCACAGAAAATTCTGAATCGATTGATTCTACTCCGGTAATGGAACAAACGGAAAGCACTGATGATGAAATCAGTACCGATGTCATTACCAACAATTCAAGCGCCTCACAACCGGATGCTGCTAACAATGAACCTAAATTCCAATTTGAAGAAGAATCTTGGGATTTCGGGACCATTACGGATGGAGAACAAGTAAGTCATACTTTCAAATTTAAGAATATTGGCAAAGGTGATTTAGTCATCAGCAGTGCAAGCGCCTCTTGTGGATGCACCGTTCCTAAACACACAAAAGAACCTGTTGCACCGGGAAAAACCGGAGAAATTGCCGTTACCTTCAACAGTGCAGGAAAAGGCCAAGGGGTGCCCATCACCAAAGATGTGACCATCATTGCGAACACCAATCCGGTTCAATCGATTCTTAAAATCACCGCAACCGTCTTACCAGCAACCAAATAATCAATATGTTATATAATATTTTACTCAGTACCGACCCCGGAGCCATGCAGATGTACATGATCGTACTCATGGTGGTGGTTTTTTATTTTTTTATGATTCTTCCTCAGGTGAGAAGAAACAAAGCTCAAAAGAAATTCAGAGAAGAATTATCAAAAGGAGCCTCGATTGTTACCACTGGAGGTATTCATGGTAAAATCACAGAATTGAAAGATACTACCTTGGTGATTGAATTGGAAGATGGCGGTAAAATGCGCATCGAGAAAACTGCCGTAAGCGCAGAATCCACCCAGGCACTGAATAAGGATATCATTAAAAAATAGACTTTCTAATGCATTTCAAAATCGGCATTACAGGAGGCATAGGTGTTGGGAAAAGCACGGTATGCAGCATCTTCGAACAATTGGGGGTGCCGATTTATTATGCAGATATCAGGGCAAAGCAATTGATGCATGAAAGCCCCGAATTAAAAAAAAACATCCGCCAGGCTTTTGGTTGGGATACTTATGACAAAAAAGATCATCTCAATAGGTCTTATCTGTCAAAAATCGTATTCAACGATCCTGTTCAGCTTAATCTGTTGAATTCATTGGTACATCCTGCAGTATTTCGTGATTATAATGATTGGCTTAAAAAGATAGAGGAAGCTGACTTTCCTTATTCAGTAAAAGAAGCTGCACTGATGTTTGAGACCGACAGTTACAAGCAAATGGATCAGATCATTGTGGTCACTTGCCCTATCAATACGCGGATTGAGCGAATTATGAAACGTGATCATATGAAACGCGAAGAAGTACTGAAACGAATCGAAAATCAGCTTTCAGACAAAGACAGACTTGAGCGAGCTAATTTTGTTATCAAAAATTCAGGAAAAGATTCACTGATTCTTCAGTGTCTTTCGATACACAAACAACTGCTGATCTTATCAGCCGAAGCAAATGAAATAACCTATGCAGGGCACCTTGATTCTTAATCACAGAGAGATCGAGCAAAAAATTCAAAGAATTACCTGGCAGATCTATGAAGAGTTCAGCCACGAGAAAGCTTTGATATTGATAGGAATACAAGGCAATGGCAGCCTTCTGGCAGATTTAATAAGCGAAAAACTAAAGACTATTTCTTCTATGTACATCACCCGCGGCGATATCCAGTTAGATAAAACCTCATCTCTACCCGGACATGCCGTATTAAATTGTCCAATATCTCTTGAAAACCAAAGCGTTGTGCTGATCGATGACGTTCTGAACAGCGGTAAAACCATCCTCATGGCATTGGTTCCGATGGTCAATCAAGCACCGGGGAACATCAAAACCGTCGTATTGGCAGACCGAAATCATAAGCAATTTCCGGTATCCGCTGATATTGTGGGCATTACCTTGTCAACTACCTTGCATGAACATATCTATTTCGATATACATCAAGGAAGCATGCAGGTTTCACTGGGTTGATTCCCTTTTTTTTGTTTGATTTTTTAGGAAATCTTCAGAATCCAAACTCATTTCAGCACACTTCATCCCGTCAATCGCTGCAGACACAATTCCACCGGCATACCCTGCCCCTTCCCCACATGGAAACAAGCCTGAAATTTGAGGATGTTGCAATGTATTTCGGTCTCGGGGAATTCTCACCGGCGAAGAGGTCCTGGATTCAGGAGCAATCAATACCGATTCGGGATGTAAGTATCCCTTCATCTTTTTATCGAATATTTTCAGCGCTTCGCGAAGCCGGCCGGATATTTCGGAAGGCAACAGTTCATCCAACATAATACTTTTCACCCCGGGTATATAACTCGTTTCAGGCAATACAAACGATTTTTTTTGATGCACAAAATCAATGGTCCGCTGAGCCGGTGCAGTCATCCCATTGGATCCTGCCATTTCATAGGCTTTCTGTTCAATCACCTGCTGATACTTCATGGCCGCCAGCGGTCCATATGCTTCATACTTTTTCCAATCCTCCGGCTCCACACTCACCACCATGCCCGAGTTGGCAAAACGACCGTTTCTTTTCGATGGTGACCAACCATTCACCACAATTTCACCATTTTGAGTAGCCGAAGGGGCAATGATGCCGCCCGGACACATACAAAAGGAAAAAACACCTCTTCCATTTACTTGTTGCACCAGGCTATAAGCAGAGGGCGGCAACCAAACCGGTCTTTCTTCACAGTGATATTGGGCTTGATCCACAAATTGCTGAGGATGTTCGATTCGCACGCCGAGCGCAAATGGCTTCGCTTCTATGGCAATGTCTGCTTCCTTCAACATCACAAAAATATCTCTTGCACTGTGTCCAGTGGCCAAAATCAAGGATTGAGCAGAAAAGAACCCGTTATTGGTATTAATTCCTTTCAAAATATTGTTTTCGACTTCCAAAGAAGTGATTCGGGTATCAAAATGAATTTCACCTCCCCCATCAAGAATGGTTTCTCGAACATTTTCGACAATGGCCGGTAATTTATTGGTGCCTATATGTGGATGCGCTTCATACAGTATGCGTTCATCCGCCCCATGCATCACTAGCCATTGCAAAACTTGATGAACGTCTCCCCTTTTATTGCTGCGGGTGTACAGTTTTCCATCACTAAACGTTCCGGCTCCTCCTTCTCCAAAGCAATAGTTAGAATCTTCATTTACGAACCCTTCCTTATTGAGGATGGCCAGATCGCGTCTGCGTTCTTTGACCCTTTTGCCTCGCTCGAATACCACCGGCTTGATGCCCATTTGAAGCAATTGAAGAGCAGCAAACATCCCCGCAGGTCCAAAGCCTGCGATATGCACTTCAGTGGCATCTTTGCCTGCACTAAAAGAAACTGCAGGATTTTTCTCCGGATAGGAATCTCCCGAAAAAACATCCACCCGCATTCTAAATACAGGAATGCGGCTCCGGGCATCCAGTGATTTTTTTCGGATAAGGTAAGTATGCCAACCTTTGACGACTTCCTTATGGCCGGTTATCTCATCCCGAATGGCGCCTTCTAAGGGTATTTTATCTGCCTGAACGGTTATTTCTATTTGAACTACTGACACGAATATTATCCAATAACTATCCACAATATTCGTTAAAAGGATTTAAATGCGGATTTTTGTAATGACAATCAGATTACAATATGCCAGACATCAACAAATTAGAAGACATAGCCGTTCAAATAAGAAGGGATATTGTTCGCATGGTTCATGCAGTTCAATCAGGTCACCCGGGGGGATCGCTCGGTTGTGTGGAATATTTTACAGCCTTGTTCTTTGACATCATGGAGCACAATCCAAAAAATTTCACCATTGCCGGAAAGAATGAGGATATTTTCATTTTGTCTAATGGCCATATTTCGCCTGTGTATTATAGCGCTTTGGCCCGATCAGGATATTTTGAAGTGAGCGAACTGGCCACTTTTAGAAAATTGAACACCCGACTTCAAGGCCATCCCGCCACCCACGAAGGGCTACCCGGCATCCGAACTGCCTCCGGTTCATTGGGGCAAGGTTTGTCCGTAGCGGCAGGGATTGCAATGGGCAAAAAACTAGATCATGATAACCACTTGGTTTACTGCCTTACCGGTGATGGAGAATTAGAAGAAGGTCAAATTTGGGAAGCAGTGATGTACGCCGCCCATAATAAAATTGATAATTTGATTGTAACCGTAGATTTTAACGGACAACAAATTGATGGTTCCACAGCAGCCATCATGGGCTTCACAGAGCTCAAGAGTAAATGGCTGGCATTCGGTTGGCAAGTTCTGGAAATGAACGGGAATGATTTGAGTGAAGTGGTTCACACCTTAATTGAAGCGAAAGCAAAATCCGGACAAGGAAAACCCACGGTGATCATCATGAAAACGGAAATGGGTAACGGAGTAGATTTTATGATGGGCAGTCACGAATGGCATGGAATTGCACCTAACGATGCGCAATTGCAATCAGCTTTAGACCAAAACCCCGAAACAATCGGTGATTATTGATTCTTTCACATACTTTGGCTCGATAAATTCAGTTAAAAGGGATATGACCAAGATTCGTTTGCTCATTTCCCTCTTATTTGTTTCTATTGGGTTTTCTATTCAGCCTGCACAAGCGCAGTCAGAACCATCAACCCGAATTCTATTTGTTTTGGATGCTTCCGGTAGTATGTATGCCAAGATGGACAAGGATACCCGCATCAATGTGGCTAAACGATTGCTCACCCGCATGGTGGATAGCATGCGTTATATGCCGGATGTTGAAATAGCTTTAAGGGTTTATGGAAACCGGCACGATAAACACGAACAAAATTGTGAAGACACCCGTCTTGAAGTTCCTTTCAGACGATACAATCACATAGATATCAAAGAGAGCATTGCAGAATTGAGGCCCAAAGGCACAACGCTCATCGCCTATTCATTGCAGGAGGCGGCCTATGATTTCCCAAAGTCTGCCAAATGCCGCAACATTATTATTCTGATCACCGATGGAATCGAAGAATGTGATGGAGATCCATGCGCGGTGTCGCAAGCCTTGCAAAAACAAGGAGTCATTCTAAAACCCTTTATTATTGGGGTGGGTTTAGACGAACAATACAAATTGCAGTTTGATTGTGTCGGAAAGTATTTTGAAGCCAACACGGAAGAATCTTTTCAAAACGTATTGGGTGTAATCATTTCTCAGGCACTCAACAATACTACCAGTCAGATTAATTTATTGGATCAATCCGGACGACCTTTAGAAACAGACGTTCCCATTTCACTTTATGATGCTAAAACCAAAAGATTGCTGGAAACTTATGTGCACACCATGAATCACATGGGGCTGCCGGATACCATTTTTTTAGACCCGGCTTATAATTATGATATGGTAGCACATACCATTCCTCCCGTTGAGGTAAAGAATATAAGCCTGGTTTCCGGACGACATAATATCATTCCGGCAAGCACCCCTCAAGGTATCCTAAAACTCGAGGTAGGTGGCATCGGGAATTACAATAACCTGCAAGCTTTGATAAGATTGCCGGGAGAACATGAAATCATCAACGTTCATAATTTCAACACAGAAGAGAAATATCTGGTGGGTAAATACGACATAGAAATATTGTCGTTGCCAAGAATCAGAGAATCGTTTGAAGTCGGACAAAGTAAAACAACAACCTTAACCATTCCCCAAGCCGGGAAACTCAACTTTTACGGCCGGAGTGATATCACCGGTGGCATATATCGCATCAAAAATGGAAAACTCGACTGGGTTTGCAATGTAAAAACCATCACTGGCAAACAGGTGATTGCCTTGCAGCCCGGGAAATACAAACTCATCGCGCGAAAAACTTTTGACAAAAATATCATCAATACCAAGCGTCAGGATTTTGAAATAGAATCAGGCAAAGTAACAGACATAAGCAATTTTTAATATGAAACACTTCGAAATTACCGGACAAAAAGATACGCGTTCAGGATTTGGCGCAGGATTACACGAATTAGGTAAACAAAATGATCGCGTGGTAGGCCTTTGTGCAGATCTTACCGGATCCCTTAAAATGGATGCCTTTCGGGATGCATTTCCCGACCGTTTTTTTCAAGTGGGGATTGCCGAAGCCAATATGATGGGACTTGCAGCCGGATTGGCTACGACTGGTAAAATTCCTTTTACCGGAACTTTTGCCAATTTTAGCACCGGAAGGGTTTATGATCAAATTCGTCAGTCTATTGCTTATTCTGATAAAAACGTTAAGATCTGCGCTTCTCATGCCGGCTTGACTTTGGGTGAAGATGGTGCCACCCATCAGATTCTGGAAGATCTTGGAATGATGAAAATGCTGCCCGGTATGACCGTCATCAACACCTGTGACTATAATCAAACTTATGCAGCCACCCTGGCCATTGCAGATCATCACGGACCCGTTTATCTGCGTTTTGGCCGACCAAAATGGCCCATTTTTATCCCGGCTGATCAAAAGTTCGAGATTGGTAAAGCGCTCATGTTAAATGAAGGCGCCGATGTCAGTATTTTCTGCACCGGACACCTGGTTTGGAAAGCGATTTTAGCCGGACAGATCCTGGCTGAAAAGGGCATCGATGCAGAAATAATCAATATACACACCATCAAACCACTCGATGAACAAGCGATCTTGAAATCTGTTTTTAAAACCGGTTGTGCTGTGAGCGCTGAAGAGCATCAGGTTGCCGGTGGATTGGGTGAAAGCATTGCCTCGGTACTTTCAAGAAACTTGCCTGCTCCATTAGAAATAGTTGCTGTGAAAGATTCTTTTGGCGAAAGCGGCACGCCGGATGAATTATTGGTTAAGTATGGCCTTGACACGCCAAATATCGTTGAAGCAGTCTTAAAATCGATTCAGCGAAAAGGACTTTAATCTTCAGCAGCTTTTTCTTTCAACTCATTGGCCAGTTCGTGCCCCAGGTATCGGTCTATGCGATTGTGCACCAAATAAAGTATGGGCGTGAGTAAAATAGCCACTGTAAACTTATAGGCGTAATTGATGATTCCAATGGCGATGACTTGTTTCATGGGCCACCCTGCTCCTATTCCAAAGGCAATGAACAAGACTACAAAACTATCGATGAACTGAGATACCAACGTAGATCCGGTTGCCCTTAACCAGATCATTTTTTCACCCGTTATATTTCTCAGTTTATGAAAAACAAAAACATCGGTAAACTGTCCGATCAAAAAAGCAACCAGCGATGCCACTACAATCCAATTGCTTTGCCCGAAAATGACCTTGAAAGCCAATTGAAAATCGGTCAGCCCATCTCCTGATTTGCTGGATGTCCACCAATCTGCCGGATGAAGATGGATGGCCAAAAACACCATCAAAAAACAATAGGCAATCAAACCGGCGGCCAAAAAAGAGATCAGACGAACACCCCTTTTCCCATAATATTCATTGATGATATCGGTTAAAATGAAAACTACCGGCCATAACAAAACACCGGCAGTCATGTCAAAATTCAAAGTTTGTCCCAACATAGATAAATTCAGCTGGTTAAGACCCAATGAAAGTTCAAGCGAAAATATCTTAACCCCAATAAATTCAGCCAGCAAGGCATTGGCCAAAAAGAAAGCACCTAATATCAAAAACAACCTCAGAGATTTATCTTTCATAGAACAATTATAACTAGAATCTTCAATATTTATCGAAAACATTCATCATTCATCCAATGTTTGCTACACCTGTGGAAATAATCTCCCAAGCAGATGAGTTAATCAAATAACTTTGTCACCATGTTAAAAATGCTGTTCGGATGGTCTCTTTTGTGCGTGTTCACCCTGATAACGAAGGCCCAACCAGTTCAGAAGCCTTTGACTATCAGCCAACTGCTTGCTTCCGGTAATCAGAAGATGCAAGAAGGTAATTCACTCGGAGCTGTGAAAGATTATACCGAGGTCTTGCAGCTCGATTCAAACAATGCGAAAGCCCTCCTGGGCCGCGGTAGTATCTATGCAGAACTGAACACTTTTGATGATGCTTTGCTCGACCTAAACAAAGCCATTACCATCGACAGTCTATTACAAGATGCCTATTTTAATCGCGCCTTCGTTTGGCAAGCCAAAGGGCACAATGCAAAAGCCCTAAACGACCTCAATCAATACATACGGTTGAATGATAACGATCCTGAAGCATTCCTGAAGCGGGCCGAAGTTTTGGAAATGCTCAACCGTAAATCAGAAGCCACCGGTGACTTGTTAAAATTCAGCACCTTTAAACCTGAACAACCTACGCAATACATCACCCGCGCTTTGGTTTTTATCCGATTGAAAGATACCGTTTCTGCCTTGCGTGATTTGGATGTGGCCATCGCTTTAGCGCCGGAAGAAACAGAATTTTTCAGGATTCGAGCCGATTTACATTTCGGCTTAGCGGCTTATGCCCGGGCCATTGAAGATTACAATGTTTTTCTACTGGACAATGCCAATGATTTTCTAACCTTTATCAGAAGAGGAGAATGCTATGCACGACTAGAAATTTATAGTGGTGCCATCGAAGATTATTCCCGGGCTTTAGCATTAAAACCTCGCGCTGATTGGTTTTTCGATCGGGGCTTTTTTAACATGCAATTGAAAAAATATGCAGATGCGCAAATCGATTTCGAAAAAGCGATTTCTTTAAAAGTTGCCGATCAAGCCCTTGCCAAACATAATTTGGGCATTTGTCTTTTCTTTCTTGGCGCTAAACAAGATGCCTGCAAACAGTGGCAAGAAGCAGGCGAAATTTCAAATGAATTTTGGTTTAAGTATTGTACTTCAGAAGAATAAGATTTTACTTGAGTAAAGGATCTTTCATCAGTCCGTTTCGGTGCAAAAAGTAGCGAAACGAGACCCTTAAAACACCCAAACCATAGGTCATGCTGCGACTAAAATTGATCGAAGATGCCTCTTCAAAGTATTTTGTCGGGCACGTAATTTCACCAATTTCAAAACCCGCATTGAAAATCTGAGCCGTTATTTCATTGTCAAAGACAAAATCGTCTGAATTTCTTTCAAATGGGACCCTTTGCAAAACTTCACGGCTGAAGGAACGGTAACCGGTGTGATACTCGCTGAGTTTCTGATTCATCAGCAAGTTCTGGGTTAAGGTTAAAATGCGATTGGCGATGTATTTGTACATGGGCATCCCCCCTTTTAAAGCGCCTTTGCCTAAGATGCGACTTCCATAAACCACAGGGTAAACACCATAAGCGATGATGGATGCCATTCCATGGATTAATTTGGGGGTATATTGATAGTCGGGATGCAGCATGATGACAATATCTGCTTCCAATTCCAAGGCCTTCTTATAACAACTCTTCTGATTTCCGCCATATCCAAGATTTTTCTCATGGCGTATTACATGTTTTATACCCAATTGTTTTGCCAAATCAGAGGTGTCATCTTTGCTGGCATCATCTACCAAGACAACCTCATCTACTATATCCATGGGAATTTCCCGAAAAGTTAACTCGAGGGTTTTAGAGGCATTGTAAGCCGGAAGTACAACAACGATCTTTTTGCCGTTTAGCATGCTTACAGTGAGTGCTGAATGATATAAGCAGCAGCGCCGGCCATATAGCCCAGAACAGCCAAAATACTTACTTTCTTCAGGTACCACATAAAGTCAATTTTCTCTAAACCCATCACAGCTACACCGGCAGCTGATCCAATGATCAAACAGCTTCCACCCACACCGGCGCAATAGGCCAAAAATTGCCAAAAATGACCACCGGCAACAAAACTACTCAGATATGATCCATTTGCTCCCGCTAACATTTCAGGCGTGGCAATAGGATACATGCCCTGCGCTGCAGCCACCAAAGGAACGTTGTCTATGATGGCAGACAAATATCCAATGGCGATATTAATACCGTAAATATTTCCAATGGACTTATCCAAATAAGTGGCCATTTTGGTCAAATGACCAATCTCCTGTAGTGCTGCAACCGCCAATAAAATTCCAAGGAAAAACAACACTGAACTGGTGTCAATCTTGCGCAATACGCCAATCACCGTGAAAGAATGCTTTTCTTCCGTGTTTTTGCTTCTGTGGAGCATTTCCGTTACAATCCAGATGATACTTAAACTCATCATCATTCCCATAAATGGGGGCAAATGCGTAATGGTTTTAAAAATGGGTACAAATAAAAGGCCTCCAATACCCAAAGCAAAAACTAAATTTCTTTCAAAAGGGGTTGTTGGATTGATATAATGTTCTGCACCTTCTGCTTTAACAGGTCTTTGAATTTGAGATCCTCTCATGGTGAAAGACAGGATAATCAAAGGAACGATAATGGTCATCAAACTCGGAATAAATAAACCTTCAATCATGGATAAGGTATCAGGTAATTGACCTTTGATCCAAAGCATCGTTGTTGTTACGTCACCAATCGGCGACCAGGCTCCTCCGGCATTGGCTGCAATGATGACAATACCGCCAAAAAACCAACGACTCTCTTTGTCATCCAACAACTTGCGCAACAAAGAAATCATTACAATGGCGGTGGTAAGGTTATCCAATACAGATGAAAGGAAAAAGGTAATGATCCCCACCACCCATAATAATTTCACTTTGCTGTTCGTAGTAATTTTATCCGTGATCACTGAGAAACCTTCATGGGCATCTACCAGCTCTACAATGGTCATGGCACCCATTAAGAAAAATAAAATACTGGCAATGTCACTGATGTGGTGCACCAATCTGCCTTCCACATGGTGCATATCAACAGAATCACCTAAAACAAAAATTGACCAACATAATATTCCGGTCAATAGAGCAGACGCTGCTTTATCAATTTTAATGGGATGTTCCATGGCAATCGCCAAGTAGCCCAGCACAAAAACAACAATAGTTAGAATTTCCATCTTGGTAAAATTTGGGCAAAAATAAACGAATCTTATACCTCAGCAACGGTCATCTGATAAAAATCAGGTATAAAATTTATTTCGACCAGTTTGGAGCTTCCTATTTCATGCTTAAACACATGAAAATCAGCACCATTGGTGAATAAAATAAATTTTGCAGGGAGCACTTTGTGATAGGTCGAGGCTTGATTCAATACCTTTTCCCCTAAAGAAATACCCGGAGCTTTACATTCGATCAACAAAAGAGGGGATTGATTCTGATCAAAAACCAGAATGTCCGGTCTTTTTGCGAGTCCATTAAACACTATTTTTCTTTCGACCGCAATCAAACCAGCCGGAACCGCGCGTTGCTCAATCAAAAGTTTCAACATGCATTGCCTTACTTCTTCTTCAGGTGTCATGGTCACAAACTTGCGTCGCACCGGATCAAACACTTCCATGATTTCTCCGCGCATCCGGAGATTGTGTTGAATGGTGGGAAAATTTAAACGCATCCTTTATTTCTAAATATTAAGGGAAGACACATATTTGCGAAGTGGCTGACAAAAATAACACCAATAAGTTCAATGAAGCATGGGGGCTGATTCAATCTGCCTGCAAAGACAAAAAGTTCAGTCCTGTTTATCTTTTTCAGGGCGATGAACCTTATTTTATTTCACAGTTGGCCGATTATCTGGAGGAACAGGCCCTTCCGCCGGCAGAGAAATCCTTCAATCAGCATATATTATATGGTAAGGATGTAACCATTCAACAAATTCTTTCCGTGGCCAAAAGATTTCCGATGATGGGCAGCCATCAGCTGGTCTTGGTGAAGGAGGCGCAACATGTTGGAGGAATGGATGGCATCTTGAGTTACCTCGATCAGCCATTACCGAGCACCATCTTGGTGTTTTGTGTGATGGGTAAAAAGATCAGTGCCGCCACCAAAGAAGGCAAGGCATTTCAGAAATACACTGTATTCAATGCGGATCGGATTCCGGATTGGAATATGGATAAATGGATCCGGGAATTTGTTAAAGCCAAGGGTTTAGACATTGCAGAAAACGAAGCATCCCTTCTTTATGAACATCTGGGAAATAATCTGAGTCGTATTAGCAGTGAACTCGAAAAACTGGCAGTAAATATCAGACCAAGAAAAAAAATAGAGGCAGCAGACATTGAAACATATATCGGCATTTCAAGGGAGTATAATGTGTTCGAATTGCAAAAAGCCTTGGGTTTAAAAGACTTTGTTAAGGTCAATAAAATCCTCAAACATTACTCCGATGACCCAGGCAACAATCCTTTTCCTTTGACATTGGCCATCTTATTCGGCTATTTCCAAAAAACCCTCGCTTTACATTACCTATCCGGAAAATCAGATAATGAAAAGATGCTGGCAATTAAGGTTTCACCTTTCCAATTTAAAGATTTTCAGGCCGCTTCCCGGAATTACTCCATCACCAAACTCAAATTGGTGATTCAAACCATCCTTGAAATGGATATGAAATCTAAGGGTGTTGGCGTTCGTAGACCTCCTGATGCGGAACTTTACAAGGAACTGATTGTAAAAATAATTCGATAAATATGATGTGTGCGCGTGAATTTCAAGATTTTACGTTTACTTTGTTAGCTTGAAAATTAGATTAAACCAAAATATGAAAAAAAGAGTACTGACCATTTTAATGATGGCCCCATTCGCGCTTGTTGCGCAACAAGTGAAAGAATTGAAGGTGTCAAACAATGAACCCGTATGGCTGAACGGAAAACAAATAGCTGTAGATGAACCAAAATTTGATTTCGGACCTGTGAATCACTCTGCGGTAAAAATGAACAAATTAAAGACCTATAACTACACTGAAATAGGTCGTACTTATTATGATCTTCAAACCAACGGGTCGATTGGCAGAAGAATTATGATGCACAGTAATGGCACAGTGTCAGCCGTTTGGAGCACCGATCCCGATGGCGGCAATGGATTTCCAAATCGTGGGTCGGGTTATAACTTTTACGACAAAAACAACTGGAAAGCGGTTTCCTCATCAAGAATCGAAAATGCCAGAGGCGGCTGGCCTTCTATCGGCGAGCTGCCGGGTGGTATCGAATTTACCACGAGCCACGTTTCTTCAGATGGCGGATTTTTGTTAACTAAAAATACCGGCTTGGGCAGCAGCACTTGGACTACTACCAAAGTGGCCGACGACGGCGCCAATGTGCCCATTTGGGGGCGCGCTGCCGCAGGAGGAAATACCATTCATCTCATTTCTAATTACTTTGCATCCACTGCTGACGGAATCGCGGTTGTGGTAAAAAATGGAGTGAGTAGCCCAACCACTTATTCACGATCAAAAGACGGCGGCGCAACATGGGATAAATTGCATACCCTATTACCCGGATATGATTCTACCAAATATCTGGCAGGTGGTGGCGATAATTATGCCCTCGATGTTAAAGGAGATACCGTGGCCATTTTGATTGGTGGCTTAGGCGATGACCTTACCTTATGGAAATCAACCAATGGAGGTGATAATTTCACCATGATTGATGTAGAGCCCTTCCCTTTTTCTCCGTACAATTCTAAAGTAGTAATTCCAAACGCTGCTTCGGTAAGAACCAATGATGGATCTTTAGATGTAATGATCGATAACAACAACAAAGTTCATTGCTTTTGGGCAAGATCATTTATCTCTGATGAAGACACTTCAGATACCGGTTTTAGCTTTTATCCCGGAACCGCTACCTTAATGCATTGGGCAGAAGGAGATACTGCTAAAGTTTGCGGCAGTACCATCGATATGAATGGCGATAATACCATTAACTTTACCAGAGAAACATTTTCTGCGCTCACAGGTACCGGCGATTTGCCTGCTGATGTGACCTACGCTGCAAGAAATGGCAATACCTCTGCTTTAACCATGCCAAGTGCAGGGATTGATGCCAATGGAAATCTTTATGTGACCTATTCTTCTCCGATCGAAGAAACCTACCACGTTTATAATGCCAATTACCGAGATGTTTTGATTAGCTACTCAACGGACGGCGGAAAAACTTGGATGGGTCCACAAAATCTTACGCAAGAAAGAAGCAGAGAAGTGTCT
>JBIIVF010000049.1:0-15932 GCA_044339595.1 Bacteroidia bacterium | reverse complement strand
TTTCCCATGTATCAGCAAAATCAATAATAACTTCATTCATTTGGTTTTCCAGATGGACGAATTGCCAGGCACCAACCTTCAGAACAATGGTAACACCGGATTACACCCTGTAGGCGTGAATTCAATTATGTATGCTGCTATTCCAACCTCTGACATTTTGAACAACGTAATTGGCAGGAACTTGTTGTCAGACAACAAGGTGAACAAAACTCCTCAAGTATTTGTGGTAAATCAAAATTATCCTAACCCATTCGACAAACAAACCAGTGTGTTGATTTACTTGAGAGCGGATTCTGATGTAGAGGTTACTGTAAAAAATGCTTTAGGCCAAACAGTAAATGCATTTGCCGTGAACAACTTGATGGCTGGAAATCATGAAATAGTGATTGACGGATCTTCTTTAAGCGAAGGTATCTATTACTATACCATTGAAACCGGAGCCAACAGCGTGACCAGAAAAATGCAGGTTACCAAATAATTTGTATCCTTATTCTAAGAAAAGTCGGGACCATGGTTCCGACTTTTTTTTTGAACCCCAATCAGAAATAGGCGTACTTAATTTTACGTATAACATTGAATATAAAGTTTTTATCAATTTACTTCCATTTCAACAACGACATGAGATACGAGCACATAAAAACCTGTTTTTATATTGGTAATGATTTCTTCTGACGATTTTGGATTGAATTAGAAATTTGGCTTTGGTTGTTCTGATTAATAGCTCTATTTTTGCAAACCTTTTTAAAAAAATGCGGGTGTGGTGAAATTGGTAGACACGCCAGACTTAGGATCTGGTGCCGCAAGGTTTGGGGGTTCGAGTCCCTTCACCCGCACTTATTTATTCAACTAACAAAAGCTCATTCATGACAGCTCAGGTTTCTCTTCAGAAAAAAGACAATCTCAACGCAATCCTTACCATTCAGCTAACACCCAACGATTATCGCCCAAAAATCGAAGACCAACTCAAGGATTACAGAAAAAAAGCCAACATCCCGGGATTTAGAAAAGGAATGGCCCCGATGGGTATCGTAAAAAAGATGGTTGGGAAAGCCATTTTTGTGGATGAAATCAACAAACTGGCCTCCGATTCTCTTTATAACTATTTAAAGGAAAACGACATTGATATTTTGGGAGAACCACTCCCCAGCAATGAATTAAATGCTGAAATTGACTTTGATCAGGAAGGTGATTTTACTTTTCATTTTGACCTTGGACTTGCACCGGAATTTGAATTAAACTTCAGTGCCAAAGATAAATTGATTCGATACGACATTGAACCGAATCAAAAAGATCTGGATGAAGAAATAGAAAATTTGCTTCGCAGATACGGTAAGCTTACGAAAATCGATGCTGCAGAAGACGGGAAAGACTCCATTACCGGGTTACTCACAGAATTAGACGAAAATGGACACCCATTAGAAGGAGGCGTTGCCGGTAAAAGCACTACCGTGCTTCTTGAAATGGTTGAAGACCCCGAAACACGTCAAAATCTTACCGGAAAAAGCACCGGAACCATCCTCAATGTGGATATTTTCAAACTCTTCAACAACAATGAAGGCGTAATTTCGAGTTCCACAGAGATTCCTAAAGAAGGTGTTCAAGACCTTGGTCCTATGTTCTCATTTGAGATCACAGAAATCAAACGATTCGCACCGGCAGAAGAAAACCAGGAACTATTCGATAAAGTTTTTGGTCCGGGAGAAGCCAACGATAGTGAATCTTTCAGGCAAAAAGTAAAAGAAAGCATGTCAATGTATTTTCAGTCCGAAGCAGAGCATCACCTCGATCACATGATCCAACATTTGATCATGGATAATCATGGCTTTGCCTTGCCGGATGATTTTCTGAAAAGATGGTTGAAACAAAGTTATGCGGATCAATACAACGATGACAACATTGATGAGAAATTCAGCAGTGAAGCCAATGGACTCAAAATGCAATTAATCACTGAAAAGTTGGTTAAAACTTATAACATTGAGATATCTCGCCAGGAACTTGATCAGACTTCCATGGGTTATACTGCACAGATGTTGCGTCAGTATGGCATCAGCAATCCTGATCCACAATTAATTGCTTCTTTTGAGAAGAAAAATCGTGAAGACAAATCCTACATGACGCGCATCCGAGATATGGTGATTAACGGCAAAATGTATGAGAAAGTCAAAGAATTGATCACGATCGAAATCACGAAAATCAATTCAGGAGATTTCTACGATATGATCAAAAAACACAATGAAAAACACAATCATTGATTGATGTGTTATAAGAGATAAAAACAGACTCATGGATTACGGAAAAGAATTCGAAAAATTTGCCACCAAACATCTCGGCATTCAGAGCACATCATTGAATCATTACATCGAAAGCACTTCAGGAATAGCCATTCCAAGAGCTTTGACTCCGAACATCATTGAAGAGCGTCAATTGAATGTAGCTTCTATGGATATCTTTTCTCGTTTGATGATGGACCGAATCATATTCCTCGGTGTGCCTATCAACGATCAAGTGGCCAATATTGTCATGGGGCAGTTGCTCTTCCTCGAATCTACCAATCCGAAGCGCGATATTCAGATTTATATCAATAGTCCGGGTGGAGGCGTATATGCCGGTTTAGGCATATATGACACCATGCAGTATATCAGTTCTGATGTAGCTACCATCTGCACCGGTATGGCCGCCAGTATGGCCGCCGTTTTACTTTGTGCGGGAGCGACCGGAAAAAGAACCGCTTTGAAACATTCCAGGGTCATGATTCATCAGCCATTGGGTGGTGCTCAAGGTCAGGCATCTGACATGGAAATTACCGTGAACGAGATTAAGAAACTCAAGAAAGAGCTCTACGACATCATTGCTCACCATACCAATCAACCCTTTGAGAAGGTTGAGAAAGATTCTGACAGAGATTACTGGATGACTTCTACCGAAGCCAAAGATTACGGCATGGTGGATGAAGTGCTCATCAGAAATACCTCTAAAGCCTAAAAACAAACCATTGAGCAGCAAGAAACAGTTGTTTTGTTCCTTTTGCGGACGAGAAAAAAGTCAGGTAAGCCTGCTCGTATCCGGTATTGATGCACATATCTGTGAAGAATGCATCACTCAAGGTATGAACATCGTAGAACAAGAGCAACAGAACCGCAAGGAAAAGGAAAAAAGCATTTTCAAACCGCAGCTCTATAAGCCCAAAGAAATTAAAGAATATCTAGACCAGTATGTGATTGGTCAGGATGAAGCCAAAAAGGTTCTATCCGTGGCTGTGTATAACCATTTCAAACGGATTACACACAAAACAGACAAAGATGAAGTAGAACTCGAGAAATCGAACATTGTGCTCGTTGGTGAAACCGGAACCGGAAAAACATTATTGGCAAAAACACTGGCCAAAATTCTGCAAGTTCCTTTCTGTATTGCGGATGCTACCGTTCTTACAGAAGCAGGCTATGTGGGAGAAGATGTAGAAAGCATTATTTCCAGATTACTACAAGCAGCAGATTACAATGTCGACGCAGCTCAACGCGGCATCATTTATATCGATGAAATTGATAAGATTTCTCGTAAAAGCGATAATCCAAGCATTACCAGAGATGTTTCGGGAGAAGGGGTTCAGCAAGGATTGCTAAAGCTTCTCGAAGGCACTGTAGCCAATGTAGCACCTCAAGGTGGACGAAAACATCCCGATCAAAAATACATTCAGGTAGACACTTCCAATATACTGTTTATATGCGGTGGAGCCTTCGATGGTATCGAAAAAATCATTGAAAGACGCATCAGCAAACAATCTATTGGCTTCAAACACGAAAAACCCTTTTCACAAGAGTCCGTATTGCACAATTTATCTCCCGCTGATTTAAAAAGCTTTGGCTTGATTCCTGAACTCATCGGCAGAATACCAGTCATCGCTCACTTGGCGCCATTAGATAAGAAGACCTTGATACAGATTTTGATGGAGCCAAAGAATGCGCTCATCAAGCAATATCAGAAGATGTTTAAACTCGAAGGTAAAAAGTTAATCATCGATCAAGAGGTTATTGATTTCATTGTAGATAAAGCCCTGGAATTCAAATTGGGGGCACGTGGATTGCGGGCCATATGTGAAACAATCTTGCTTGATTATATGTATGAAATCCCTTCCATGGACGATACTACGGATGTCATTATTTCCGTTAAAGATGCTGAAAAGAAACTCGAAAAGTTTCACATGAGGGCTGCGTAATTTTTTAAATTAATCTCAATTTTTTACTTTTTATGGTCATATTTGTGTACCTCCAAATGAGTGCACTATGCAATTTAAAAAAAATGACAAAAAGGTAACCCGTGCCTGGGCTTTTTATGATTGGGCCAATTCCGTTTATAACCTGGTTATTACCACGGCGATTTTTCCGATGTTTTATTTGGCAAAAACAAGTGACCTTTTACCGGATGATCGTGTAAACTTTTTAGGCTATCAACCCATCAACAGTGAATTGTATGGATATGTGTTTTCTGCATCGTTCCTTTTGGTAGTTTTACTCGTTCCGATTCTGAGCGGTATTGCAGATTATGCAGGCAAAAAGAAGTTTTTTATGCAAGTATTCTGTTATTTGGGAAGTGCATCCTGTTTTGGACTGTTTTTCTTTGATCCTGCCCACCTCGAATTAAGCATGCTGTTTGTATTTCTGGCATCCATAGGATTCTGGGGAAGTTTGGTCTTTTATAACTCTTTCCTCCCTGAGATAGCCACTCCTGACCAACATGATCAGCTCAGTGCCCGCGGTTTCTCTCTCGGGTATATAGGCAGTGTATTGCTGCTGGTTTCATTGTTGATTGCCATCAAAGGCTTTGGAATGCCTGCAAAATACTCATTTGTAGCCGTGGCCATTTGGTGGGCCGGATTTGCCCAGATTACCTACCGCAGGCTACCCGGAAATATCTATGGAAAATCGGGAAAAATAACTACTCAAGTATTATCCAATGGTTATCGCGAACTAAGAAAAGTTTGGAATGAGCTAAAACAGATTAAAGTAATTAAGAGATTCCTCCTCTCCTATCTTTTATACAATATGGGTGTACAAACCGTGATGTTACTTGCGGTCATTTTTGCCGAGAAGGAAATCAGTTGGCCCATCAATCCTGAGACCGGCAAAGCGGATAATTCCGGGCTCATTGTGAGTGTCATCATCATTCAACTCATCGCCATTGTTGGCGCAACCTTATTGAGTAGATTAAGTCGCAAAGTAGGCAATGTGAATGTACTCATTATATCTGTATTCATTTGGATTGGAGTCTGCATTACCGCCTATTTCATTCACCAGCCGATTGAGTTCTATATTTTGGCCGCGGTGGTGGGATTTGTTATGGGGGGCATTCAAAGCATGAGTCGATCTACCTATTCTAAATTACTCCCCGAAACACAGGATCATGCATCCTATTTTAGTTTTTACGATGTGCTCGAGAAGATAGGTTTGGTAATCGGCCCCTTTGTTTTCAGTTTTGCCAATGGATGGTTTGGCAATATGAGGGCTTCCGTGCTGTTTCTTATGGTATTCTTTATTATTGGCTTTTTCTTGCTGCTTTGGTTGAAGCAGGTGTATCCAAAACATCAAATCGTTGTGGAAGAAAAATAGTGCGCCAAACCGCCTGAAATGCCTGAAAATATTCCCGGATTAAAGCTCGGCTATACGCCGAAGGCACTGACAACATGAGCAGTGTCAGCAAACCTTCAACTTCATCAGACTTATATTGTGTCACTTAAAAAAGTAGATTAAGAAAAAAGATTTTCAAGTCGAAATAGAATTAAATCGGAGTCCGAAACAGCTCTTAAAATGTCTCTGACCAGCTTAATTTTGGTATGAAAGGATTCAGCATTTGCATTCGTATTTCTATGATTACAGAAGTTATGCCAGATGCTAACTGTTCATATTGTATTGGCTACAGTTTTGATTCTTTGATGTCTAACAATTGAGTTTATATTGACCATTGATTCAGATAAAAATCATGTACAACTTATATTCTTAACAAAAAAAGCCCGGACAAAAAAGCCGGGCTTTCTTCATTATAAGTTAGAATAATTAGTTAGAACTGCTTACAGCCGTTGGAGCTGCTGCTTTTATTTCGTCTGATGCTCCATCGGCATACTTACTGAAGTTCTCGTTGAATAAATTGGCGAGATGATTGGCCTTTTCATCATAAGCGCTTTTGTCAGCCCAGGTGTTTCTAGGATTTAACAATTCAGAAGGCACATCCGGACATGAAGTCGGCATCTGCAATCCAAAAACAGGATGTTTCTCATAGAAAACTGCATCCAATTGTTGATTTAAGGCAGCGGTAATCATGGCTCGGGTGTATTTTAATTTCATTCTGCTTCCTGTTCCGTATGCCCCACCGCTCCAGCCTGTATTCACCAGCCATACTTTCACATTGGGGTTTTTGTTTAATTTTTCCCCCAACATTTTGGCATATTTAGTCGGATGTAATGGTAAAAATGCAGCTCCAAAACAAGCACTAAAAGTGGCAGATGGCTCCACCACACCGGCCTCAGTTCCTGCTACTTTCGCCGTGTAACCTGAAATGAAGTGATACATAGCCTGACCACTATCCAATCTTGAAATAGGAGGCAATACGCCAAATGCATCGGCCGTTAAGAAGAAAATATTCTCGGGTTCTTTCCCTACTGAGGGAATGGCAATATTGTCAACATGATTAATCGGATACGCTACACGGGTGTTTTCAGTAACCGAAATATCTTCATAGTTCACTTGATTTTTCCCTTCAAAGAATCTCACATTTTCAACCAATGCACCGTGTTTGATTGCATTCCAGATTTGTGGTTCCTGCTCTAAGGTAAGATTGACACATTTTGCATAACATCCTCCTTCAAAATTGAATACACTGTTATCAGACCAACCGTGCTCATCATCCCCGATTAATTTGCGGTTTGGATCTGCACTGAGGGTTGTTTTACCGGTTCCTGAAAGTCCGAAAAACAGCGATGTATCGCCTTTTTCACCAATATTAGCAGAACAATGCATACTCAACACGCCTCTCTCCTGAGGTAGAATATAATTCAACACGGTAAAAATTCCTTTCTTGATTTCTCCGGTATATCCAGACCCGCCGATGAGAATAATTTTCTTAGAAAAATTGATTATGCTGAAATTGTGTTGACGGGTATGATCTATTTCAGGAATTGCTCGAAAAGAAGGAGCCGCTAATATTAACCACTCAGGATTTTGATTCTCAAAATCTTCTGCCGTCGGTCTTAAAAATAGATTATTGGCAAACAAGTTTTGATATGCCGATTCAGTTACCACGCGGATATTGAGTCGATATTGAGGATCCGCGCATGCGAATGCATCTCTTACAAAAATCTCTTTGCCTTTGTAATGTTGAATTACTTTTTCTAATAAGGTATCAAAATGACTGCTCTCAAAACGGTTGTTGATATTTCCCCACCAAACTGAGTTGGCAGTAGTATCATCATACACTACAAATTTATCCTTCGGCGATCTACCTGTGAATTCACCGGTATCGGCGGCAAGGGCGCCATTATCGGTGAGGCTGCCTTCACTTCTCTCCAGTGCTTTTTCAATCAGCTGATCAGGCGTAAGTTGAAGATTTACCTTCGACGCCAAATTCATTACGATGTCAGTAATTGGATGACTTTTCATATATTTTTTGGTTTTGATTTTAAAGGGCGCAAAGATACAATTTAGGTTGAACGAATATCTTAACCTCCCTTTTTTTTGACGTTATGTCCCTTATTTAATAAGAGTTTAAATACCTTGTCTCTATGATCTCCTTGAATTAAAATTTCTCCATCTTTTACGGCGCCACCTGCTCCGCATAGATTTTTAAGCGTTTTACCCAGTTCTATTAATTCATCTTCCGATCCACTAAATCCTTCAATCAGGGTAACCTGTTTCCCTGCGCGTTGTTTCTTATCGAGAGAGATGTACAAAGTGGTCTTCCCGTTTTGGGTATTTTGATTCTCCGATAAACCGGCAAACAAATCTGCAAACACATAATTTGGTTCAGTTGAATAAACGATGCCGTCGCTTTCCCTTTTGATTTTCTTTGGTTTGGCCATATTTCAATAATACATTTTTATGGCCTCTTTCTCGAGATTCAGCTCGATTTCATTGCCACAAGTGTAAGGCTCTCCATCAATGTGAATTTGGATCGGTTTGCTGCAACCCACTTTTAAATGCTCAATCGTTCTTAATTCTACCGCAGGGTGAAGATGCAATTTAGATCTGAATGAATACCAGAGTATGGATGGAATATTGAAGATTCCCGGATTTCGAATTACATAATATTCCATTTGACCATCATCGATTTTACCATTGGTATTGACGGTAAAACCATAGCCCCATTGACTTCCATTGGCTACACCCATAATGTAACAGTCATCATCGGCCACCATGCCATCTGTTTCGATATGATACTTTCTTGGTTTGAAAGAAAAAAGCGCTTTAAGTATATGATAGGCATACCCCATAAATCCCCGACTTGCGGCATGTTTATAGTGGTGCGCCACATAGGCATCGAATCCGATACCGCAGATATTAAAACACCAGCGGTTGTTGACCGAAATTACATCTACAGGATGCTCGGATGCAGCATTGAGGCTTAAAACCGCTTCCTTCATTTGCAATGGGATTCCTAAATGCCGGGCAAGTCCGTTTCCTGACCCCATGGGAATTACAGCAAGCGTCTTATTTTCCCGTATGCAAATATTACCTAAATAATTTACTGTTCCATCTCCACCTACAGCAACCAGAATATCGGCCTTGTCAATTTTTGATTGAATAGAGGCCAATTCAAACTCTATATGATTCCAATAAACCAAATCATACGTAATTTTTTTTCGGTCTAGATGGGTTTGCAATTCATGTTCAAAGCCCGTCTTCTTTCTGCCGCCACTTTTAGGATTAACAAAAAACAGGAGATGTTTGGGTGTTGTGGTCATTATCTAATAAAAACAAACTGTAGAATATTGGCTCCCATTTTAAAAGCCTTCTGACGGGTTTCTTCGGTATCTTCCGGGTAAATTCCATAATCTTCCCATCCATTACCCAAATCACATTCGGTATCGTAAAAACAAACCAATCTGCCTTCATAAAGCAATCCAAAGCCTCGGGGTGGTTTGCCGTCGTGTTTATGAATTTTGGGCAATCCATTAGCGAAATCATATTTCTGATGATACACAGGGTGGTTAAGGGGTAACTCTACCAATTCCAATTCAGGAAATATTCTCTTTAACTGGGGCCGAATGAATGGATCTAATCCGTAGTTATCGTCTATATGTAAAAATCCACCGGCAATGAGATACCTTCTTAAATTCTCTGCATCCTTATCACTAAAAATCACATTTCCGTGTCCCGTCATGTAAACGTATGGATAGTTATAAATATCACCACTTGACGGATCCACTACCGCTTCCTGCGGATCAATATTGGTACCTATGTTTTTATTGCAGAATCGGATCAGATTGGGCAGAGCGGTTCTATTGGCATACCAATCTCCTCCGCCATTGTATTTCAATCTGGCTATCTGAAAGGAATAATCCTGCTTAAATGACGTAAAAACTAAAACGACTAAAACCCAAACTACACTCTTTCGCATTGCTCAAATCAACAAATGATTCATCAGGGTTGCTGCCACTACCGCTGCGGTTTCTGTTCGTAAACGAGCATCACCAAGGCTAATTTCTGTAAATCCTGATTGAACGCACAAAAGTACTTCTTCTGTGGTAAAATCTCCTTCAGGACCAATGAAAACTGTAATCTTTTCGTCGGTTTTTGACATATTTCCGAGATAACTCCTGCCAGGGGTATCATAACAATGGGCAATGGCTTTAAACCCGGAACTGGATTGTGATAATAAGTCAGTCAACTTTTGCATCGGGATCAATTCAGGAAAGGCACCTTTCAGACTTTGTTTACCTGCTGAAATAATTTTACGCTGAAGTCGCTCAAATTTCAGATGATGTCTTTCTGAATGCGTTGTTTCGATGAAACCGATGCTCCCTACCCCGATTTCTGTCAACTTCTCTACCATCCATTCCATGCGGTCAGGGTTTTTCACCGGACTCAAATAGATATGCAACCTTTTAAAAGGGGCTTTGGGCTCAATCGAATTCAATTCTTCGAGCAAGGCTTTGTTTTTTTGAACACTTTCGATTCGGCATTGATAGATTTTACCTTTGCCATCTGTGGTATGCAATTCATCCCCCACATTTAATCTCAACACCCTTAAATGACGCACTTCATCTTCATCGAGTACCCATGAAGTGCCGCTCCGTTCAGAAGAATAAAACAGATTCACTTACATGGATTTGAGCTCTTCAACCAATTTGGTTAAAACACCTTTGGCATCGCCAAAAAGCATGGATGTTTTAGGGTTGAAAAAGAGTTCATTTTCGATACCTGCATAACCGGCATTCATGCTTCGCTTGTTCACAATGATGTGCTTGGCATTTTCCACATCCAAAATAGGCATTCCGTAAATCGGGCTGGATGGATCATTATGAGCCGCAGGATTCACCACATCATTGGCTCCTATCACCAACACGACATCCGTGCTAGAAAATTCAGGGTTGATTTCCTCCATTTCAGACAATTTCTCGTATGCCACATTGCTTTCTGCAAGGAGTACGTTCATGTGTCCCGGCATACGTCCGGCAACAGGATGGATGGCATATTTCACTTCAACACCACGCTCTCCGAGCAAATTTTCTAATTCATGTATCACATGTTGGGCTTGAGCAACCGCCAAACCATATCCCGGAACGATGATTACCTTTCCCGAATAATTCATCAGAACTGAAGCATCACTCACGCTGATTTCCTTGATATTTCCAGACATTTCTCTACCGGCTGCTGCTGCACCACCTCCTCCAAAAGCACCGAAAATCACATTGCTCAATGGACGATTCATGGCTTTACACATTACGAGCGTAAGCAAAGTACCGGCAGAACCTACCAAAATACCTCCGGTAAGCATCACCTGGTTGTCATATAAGAAACCGCCAAAGGCTGCTGCCAAACCGGTAAAAGAGTTCAGCAAAGATATCACCACCGGCATGTCTGCCCCACCAATCGGGAGAACGAACATGATACCATAGATCAAACTCAACGCAAAAAGTAGATAGACCATCCCAACACTAAGCGCACCATCTGCAAACATAATGTAAGCGCCAAAGGCCACCACTCCCATCATAAATAGGGTATTGATGATATTGTAGAATGGCAGACGTATGGGTTTATTTAAGGTTCCGTTCAGTTTCAGAAAGGCAATGATACTGCCGCTAAAAGAAACAGAGCCGATGATTAATGCAGCTAAAATAACCAATAGTTTCATCTGCATGGCCTCTGTTGCACCCGGTATCAAAAATACCATGGCTGCAATAGGATTCTCAAATTTTGAAATCAAATGATCCACTTCAATAATGGATATTAAAGCAGCACAAGCTCCCCCCATTCCATTAAAAATACTCACCAACTCAGGCATTTTCGTCATTTTCACTTTGTTGGCAGTGAGCATTCCCACTACCGTACCCAAAGCAAGCGCCGAAAAAATTAATATATAAATAATGGGTGCTACTTTGAAAGGATGCAGGGCTATGGTTCCTGCAATGGCCAAAGTCATGCCGAAAGCGGCCCACAAGTTACCTCTTCTGGCCTTTTCAGGGTTGCTCAACATTTTCAGTCCAATCACAAAAGTGACAGAACTGATCAAATAAATAATATCTATCCAATACTTGCTCATGACTTCTTCTTTTTAAACATTTCCAGCATTCGGTCGGTAACTGCGAACCCTCCCACCACATTTAACGTACCCAGGAAAACGGCTAAAAAGCCAAGAATTAAAGGCAAAATATGAGAAGGGTCTGTGTTCAACATTACAATGATGGCTCCGATAATTACGACACCATGGATAGCATTGGCACCAGACATTAATGGAGTATGCAGCACGGATGGCACATGGCCAATCACTTCAACTCCGACAAATACGGACAACACGACGATGTAAATCATCTGCATGTTTTCGCCCAAAAAATTCAAAATAGTCTCTAACATAATTTTCTTGTTATTTAAACTTGTACCTGACCATCTCTGATGATCAATGTATCTTTCACAATTTCATCGGCCAGGTCGAGGGTAAACCCTTCCGGCTTAGCAATATGGGTTAAATAGGTAACGAGATTTCTTGCATACAATTCACTTGCATTATTGGCAAGACTGCCGGCAAGATTGATCGGACCTACTATTTTTACGCCATTGACGTGTACCGATTTGCCGGGTTCACTCAACGCGCAATTACCTCCTTGTTCAACAGCCATGTCTATGATTACGGCGCCAATTTTCATCATTTTTACCTGTTCTTCTGTAATCAAAACAGGGGCTTTTTTACCTTGAACGAGGGCGGTCGTAATCACCAAATCCGCACTGGCCAGCGATTTATTTACGGCCTCCTTTTGTCTTTTCAGATAATCTTCCGAAACTTCTGTGGCATATCCTCCTGCAGTATTCACTCCCTCCGCTTCCACAGAAATAAATTTGGCACCCAAAGACTCTGCTTGTTCCTTCGTTTCCATGCGCACATCGGTAGCTTCTACAATGGCACCCAATCTTTTGGCGGTAGCTATGGCTTGCAAACCTGCAACACCAACCCCAAAAATAAGAACCCTCGCCGGTTTTACGGTTCCGGCCGCTGTCATGAGCATCGGAAATATTTTAGGCATTTCATTGGCGCCCAATATCACCGCCTTGTACCCTGCCAGATTGCTCTGAGAACTCAATACGTCCATGCTTTGAGCCCTTGATATTCTTGGAATAGCATCCATAGAATAGGCTGTGATCCCTTTAGACGCCATCGCCTCTATCATCTCCGGCTGAATGCGATGTTGTAAGATGCTGATCCAGGTTTTGCCGGCCGATAGATGACTAATTTCAGTACTATCCGGTGGATTAATTTTCAACAATACATCTGCAGAAGAAAATACAGCAGCTGAATCTTTTAAAATTTGTGCGCCGCCTTCAACATATTCTTCATCTGAAAATGATGAGGCCAACCCACTTCCGCTTTCAATGAAACAGGAAAAACCTTTACCGATCAATGCTTTCACAGCATTGGGTGATAAGGCTACTCTGTATTCGTTTGATTTGGTTTCTTTTAATACTCCGAGTTTCAATGTGGTATAATTTAACGGCGGTAAAAGTATTATTTTTTTTAAACATTGAATATGATAATTCGCATTAGATATTTTCAACGGGTGGAAAATGAATCTAATCATATTGCTCGTGCTATGCTATAAATTCTGATAGCCAATATAATTCCTTTCATTGGGGTCTTTTTTCTAGGTTGGAATGCCTAAAATGCTGGATTTGTATATTCTTGAAACGGTCATCATTGGCATCTTGCATGCTTTTAAGTTACCAATAATTGGAAGTCTGAAGGTTTCAAAACCTGCTGCGCATGTCAGCAATCCGATAGTATCAAAATGGGATGCATGATCCCTTTTTTTTCTTCCATTTTATGTTTGTCGTATTTGCGCTGGCTTTGTTGACCTTTAGCGCCATGAATCTGAGACATACATCTATGCACCCCATTGAATCATTGATAACCTTATTTCAGGGAGCAACCGGAATCGCCTTGTGCTCTTTTTACGTGGATGCATGCGGCCAATGAAACTAGAAGCCTCGGGTATAAATCAAAGAAGGTCACTATAGCCAACTCAATGATGGAAGCATAAGTGCGCATTATCATTCAGCATTTTGTGGTTATTGTCGGTTTATTTGCAGTCATGATCAGCGGAAGAACTCAAATGGTGGTGATTATTTTCATTTGTGTGAAAGGAGCGATTGAAATTTTGTTGACGGTCAGAAAAGACTTATTCCAATTCAAAGAATAAAAAAAGGCCGCCTTGAACGGGCAGCCAATTTTTGTATAGAATTACTCCTATGGTTATTTCACTTCTTCGAAGTCAACATCCTGCACGTTGTCTTTTTCAGCTTCCGGTTGAGCATTTTCAGTAGATTCCGGGTTTCCGGTCTGCTGCTGAGCATTGTACAAATCCTGAGAAGCGGCTTGCCAGGCATCATTCAAATTTTTAGAATAATGTTCAATTCCGGCGAAGTCTCTGCTTTGGTGCGCATTTTTCAAGCCTGTTAATGCTTCTTCGATGGCTCCTTTTTTATCAGCAGGAAGTTTATCTCCATATTCTTTCAGTTGTTTTTCAGTAGAGAAAACTAAGGTATCCGCTGCATTCAATTGATCCACTTCTTCGCGGGCTTTCTTGTCTGATTCTGCGTTTAATTCGGCTTCCTTCTTCATTTTTTCAATGTCTTCCTTACTCAAACCACTGGATGCTTCGATGCGGATCTTTTGTTCCTTATTGGTTCCTTTATCTTTCGCGGAAACATTCAAAATACCATTGGCATCAATGTCGAAAGTCACTTCAATTTGGGGAATCCCTCTTGACGCCGGCGGAATACCATCTAAATGGAATCTTCCGATGGTTTTATTGTCACGTGCCATTGGGCGTTCTCCTTGCAGCACATGAATTTCAACAGAGGGTTGATTATCTGATGCCGTAGAAAATACTTCTGATTTTCTGGTTGGAATGGTGGTATTGCTTTCAATGAGTCTGGTGAATACACCTCCCATGGTCTCGATGCCCAAAGAAAGCGGAGTTACGTCCAACAACAACACATCTTTTACTTCCCCTGTGAGCACGCCTCCCTGAATAGCAGCACCAATGGCAACAACTTCATCCGGATTCACTCCTTTGTTCGGTTTGCGGTTAAAGAATTTTTCAACCACTTCCTGAATTTTTGGAATTCTGGTGGATCCTCCTACCAAAACAACCTCATCAATTTCTGAAGTGTTCATTCCGGCATCTGCCAAAGCCTTTTTACATGGCTCTAGGGTACGTTCAATGAGTTTATCGGCCAATTGCTCGAAACGTGCACGGCTTAACTTTTTAACAAGGTGCTTTGGCACTCCGTCAACAGCAGTGATATAAGGCAAATTAATTTCTGTCTCGTTGCTGCTAGATAATTCGATTTTAGCCTTTTCACTGGCCTCTTTCAAACGTTGCCATGCCATAGGGTCTTTTCTCAGGTCGATGGCTTCATCGCTTTTAAACTCTTCTGATAACCAATCCATGATGACCTGATCAAAATCGTCTCCTCCTAAGTGGGTATCCCCATTGGTTGATTTAACTTCAAAAACGCCTTCACCTAATTCGAGGATAGAGATATCGAAGGTTCCTCCTCCTAAATCGAATACAGCAATTTTCATGTCAGCATTCTTTTTATCCAAGCCGTAAGCCAAAGCAGCGGCGGTTGGTTCATTAATTATTCTGCGAACTTTTAAACCGGCAATTTCACCGGCTTCTTTGGTAGCCTGACGTTGGGCGTCATTAAAATATGCGGGAACGGTAATCACCGCTTCTGTTACTTCCGTACCTAAAAAGTCTTCCGCTGTTTTCTTCATCTTTTGAAGAATCATGGCTGAAATTTCTTGCGGGGTATAATTCCTTCCGTCAATGTCGACACGAAGGGTATCATTGTCGCCTTTCACAACTTTATAGCTGGCGTTTTTCAATTCGCTCGCTACTTCGTCCCATTTGTGTCCCATGAAACGTTTCACGCTCATGATGGTGTTTACAGGATTGGTAATGGCCTGTCTTTTCGCAGGATCTCCTACTTTTCTTTCTCCATTCTTTAAAAAAGCCACAATGGATGGGGTGGTTCTCTTTCCTTCGTCGTTGGCAATAACAGCAGGTTCATTCCCTTCCATTACTGCTACGCATGAATTCGTTGTTCCTAAGTCTATTCCGATTATTTTACTCATGATAGTTTTTTTTCGGGATTACTCAATAGCCATACCAAATCAATGCGACCTCCAAAAACTGTCATTCTGATTAGATAAACTGACAAAAAGGC
>JBIIVF010000010.1:0-32787 GCA_044339595.1 Bacteroidia bacterium | reverse complement strand
GGATATAGCGTCGGCGACCCATGAGGGTTTTTACAAAGCCATTTTCGCGACAAAAATGTATGGTGTCATCCATATACTTTTTAATGCCCGGAAACTGAGCAAAATAAGCCTCAATGATTTCCGCTGCTTCTCCACGTGAAATGCCCACCCTTTCAGAAAGTCCGAAGGCAGAGATTCCGTAAATAATTCCGAAGTTAACGGTTTTCGCTTTTCGACGCATATCGCCATCTACTTGCTCTAAGGGCACACCAAAGACCTTGGATGCCGTGGCGGTATGAATATCCAATCCATTCGTAAAGGCTTCCATCATGCCCGGATCTTCACTCACCGATGCAATGATGCGCAATTCAATTTGAGAATAATCTGCGCTCACCAACACATGGTTTTCATCTTGTGCAATAAAGGCTTTTCTGATTTCGCGCCCCTTCTCTGTTCGAATGGGAATGTTCTGCAAATTGGGATTGTTGGAACTCAGTCTGCCCGTGGCGGCTACGGCCTGATTAAAAGAAGTATGCAGGCGACCGGTATTCGGATTCACCAGCAAAGGCATGGCATCTACATAAGTCGATTTGAGTTTTTGGTTTTGTCTGAAATCGAGAATCAACGCAGGTAAAGCGTGTTTGTGGGCCAATTTCTGCAAAATTTCTTCACCGGTTTGATATTGTCCGGTTTTAGTTTTTTTGGCTTTGTCATCCAACTTTAGCTTTTCAAACATCACTTCACCCAATTGTTTGGGAGATGCAATGTTAAATCGAACGCCGGCCACTTCGTAAATCTGTTTTTCGAGGGCTTTGGTTTCTGTTTCGAGCTCTCCGGAATATTGATGTAAAAAAGGAACATCCAGGTTTACCCCGGCCCTTTCCATCGACGCCAACACCGGTATCAGCGGAATCTCGAGATCATGAAAAACATTTTCTACTTCTATTTCCTTTAGCTTCGGTTCAAAAACCTGACGAAGCTGCCAGGTTATATCGGCGTCTTCGGCAGCATATTCTTTCACTTTTTCGATGTCTACATCCCGCATACTGAGCTGATTCTTCCCCTTTTTACCAATCAGAGAAGTAATCGATACGGTTTCGTATCCCAAATAACGCTCTGCCAGATCATCCATGTTATGACGCATATCCGGTTCAATCAGGTAGTGTGCCAACATGGTGTCAAACAGTTTTCCCTGCAGCTGAATGCCATAATTGGCCAGCACCGCGAGGTCGTATTTGATGTTCTGTCCGATTTTTTCGATCTGTTTGGCTTCAAAAAATGGACGCATCTTTTCGAGTTTATCCTGACACGCAGATCGTTCTGAGGGGAAGGTAACATACCAGGCTTTTCCTTTTTCAAAGCAAAATGCACAGCCCACCAATTCTGCCAAAAGCGGGTCGAGACCGGTGGTTTCTGTATCAAAACAGACAGAATTTTGGGCCATCAATGCCATCATCAAAACCTCTAGTTCCTCATCGGTTTGCACCAACCGGTAATCGTGTCCGGTATCATCAATGCGTCGATGCATCACTTGCGGTTGCGGGGCTTCCTGAACTACCTGTTTCGCCGGACTAGAGAATAAATCCCCAAACAAGCTTGGTTGAAGCCCTTTGTTAGAAGGCAAATCTCCCAAAACCCGGTTGAGCAGCGATTTAAACTCCAATTCCGTAAACACCTCCCTGATTTTTTCTCGGTCAATGGGATCCAGCACCAGGCTTTCTTCATCCAGATGGATGGGCACATCTATGTTGATGGTAGCGAGCCATTTCGATAAACGGCCTTGCTCCGCAAATTGCTCCAGATTTTCTTTTTGTTTCCCTTTCAATTTATCCGTTTGAGATAATAGGTTCTCAAGGGTATCAAATTCCATCAGCAGTTTCTGCGCGGTCTTTTCTCCAATCCCCGGTATCCCCGGAATATTGTCTACCGCGTCACCCATCAATCCGAGCATATCCACCACCTGATCAATGCGTTTAATATCCCATTTCTCACACACTTCTTTCGTGCCGAGAATTTCAATTTCATTTCCCTGACGCCCCGGTTTGTACATGTAAATATGGTCGCTCACCAATTGACCGTAGTCCTTATCCGGCGTCACCATGTAGGTTGTATAACCGTGCTTTTCGCCTTTTTTCGCCAGGGTGCCAATGATATCATCCGCCTCATACCCATCGAGGGTAATCACAGGAATCCTGAAGCCCTCGATGATCCGAAAAATATAAGGAATACTCTTGCTCAAATCTTCCGGCATGGCTTCGCGTTGTGCTTTGTATGCCGGAAAAACCGTATGCCGTTCGGTGGGGGCCGAAGTATCAAACACCACGGCTATATGGGTTGGTTTTTCGCGTTGCAGCAAATCAAGCAGTGTATTGGTAAATCCAAACATCGCCGAAGTATTCAGGCCGGTACTTGTAATACGCGGATTTCTGCTAAAGGCAAAGAAAGCCCTGTAAATCAGCGCCATACCGTCCAGCAAAAAGAGTCTTTTGTCGTTATCCATAAAGGGGGTAAAGATAAGAAGGATTGGGAGATTCTGTATGAAGGGAGCATAGGTGTGGAAATAGATTTTTATTTTGATGATTTTTCTGTGGGTAAGTGGCTGCGACAATGTCTCCCGAGGTCCCTGCGGAGACCTCCTGAGCCCTGGGCTCTGGCATTGGGTGGGATCATGATTTAGAATGAACATGAGGGGTTGCATTTGAGTCCGATTGATTATTCATCATTTACAAATCTTCATTCCCCATCAAACCTTCCCCATTCACCGCCATTTTTCCATCTATTCACCTACTTTTGACTCACGGTTAAGATGATACAGGTGAATTTTGTACCCATAAATATCAAACGTATGAATAAATATTTTAGAGAAGAAATGAAAAAAATAATGCCGGAGTATGAAAAACAACAACGCAACGGCCGAATTTGGGGAGGCCTGATTCTGGCGGGAATAGGAGTAGCTTACTTGCTGCGCTCTTTCAATTATGATCTGCCTTATTGGTGATTTAGCTGGCCCATGATTCTTATTCTGTTGGGGATCTACAATTTGGGCAAACATGGATTTTTACGTCCGTTTGGGTTAATACCCCTGGCCATTGGTGCGGTATTTTTGGTTGAAAAAACTAACCCGGGCTCGGCATTGTTTAAATTGCCCATCCAGTCATTGCAATAATCTTCGATATATGGATGATGTTATTCCCCAGAAAAAAAACAACTTCAGAAGGAGGCGTTATGCACATATGCACCCTGCTGATGTCACCGATGAAGACCATTTATTTGCAGACACCGTTTTTGATGGCGTTGATCGCAACGTGGTGAGCAAAGACTTTAAAGGCGAGCGCGTTACCTGTGTTTTCGGGGGGCTGAAATCAATTTATACAATGCAGACATACAGGGCGCCGTTTTACTCGTTTTTGACGGCCGTTTTGGAGGAATTAACCTAACGGTTTCGGCAAAATGGAAAGTTCAAACTGAGATTACCACCATTTGAGGAGGTGTTGAAGATTAATGTGCCGCAAAATAACTTGACGTATACGCTGTATGCATGGGATGACTATGTGAAAGTTCACACGGTTCGACAGGTGTATGTAAAAAAACAGAGCCTCGGATATTACGAAAACAGCCTGAACAACCGCGATTTTATCCGATGTCACCGCAGCTTTATGGTGAATGTAGCCCACATTAACGCGCTTAAAAAAGGCAATCAAGAACTTCGCCTCACCAATGGATTTCATCTTCCTGTGAGCCGAAATGGATACGCGAGATTAAAAACAGTACTCGGTCTTTAATGAGATTAGATCTAATTTCTGATTTCTACCTTTTAATTTTAGACTTCCTGCTCACTAAAAAAACACCTCCAAAAATCAGCATTGCTGCCACGATTTTGCCGATGGTAAGCACATCCTGACCGAGGCTGACCCCAATAGCAGAAGCAATGATAGGTTGAAGATAAATATAGCTGCCCACAATCTCAGAGCTAGTTTTCTGCAAAGCCCAGGCATTTAATAGATACGCCAAAAAGGTGGTCCCTAAAACCACAAAAACAATCGCCCACCAGACCGTAGCAGGAAAAGTTGAAAAGGATGCCTCTTGCAAGTCTCCGAGACCAAATGGAAGGACCATAAAAAATCCAAAAGTAAAAAGCAAAGCGATTACCGTCATCGATTTATACTTAAAGAGCAATTCCTTCACATAAACAAGATAGAAAGCATAACTGATTGCATTTCCGATGATGAACAAATCTCCGGTAAAGGTATCACTGCCCACATGAATATTTTTACCTCCAATCAAAACTACCGCTCCTGTAAACGATAACAGAATGCCGAAATAATGAAACCAGGCAGGTCGGGTTTTAAATACGATGGAAGAAAAAATGAGTACGAAAACGGGCGACACCAGCATCAAGACCGAAGCGTTAACAGGAGTTGTTAATGAAAGACCCTTGAAAAACATCAGCATATTGCCGGCCACACCAAGTGCGCTGCAAATTATGAGCTTTCGAATATCGGCACGTTCAATTTTCTCGCGATAAAACAACCACCAAATAAGTACAAAAAGCAACCCGGCTCCACCAATACGCAAAACAATGAATCCTGAAGGATTCAAGTACTTGAACATGACCATTTTGGCGATGTTATAATTGGCACCGTATATAATGGCAACCATAAGAAGCGCTAAATGACTGAGTACAGATGGTTTCAAGGGCGGCAAAGGTAAACTTATTGTCATCATGCAAGCGGATGCCGCGATGAATGATGTTTTACATTCCAATGGCAAATCTGCTGATTAGATAATCAAAATTTCAAATTATCATTGCATGATGTACGATTTCCTGGAAGGACCGATTGAAGAATTGTCGCCAACGCACGCGGTGATAAACTGCGGTGGCATTGGCTTTTTTGTGAGTATTTCGCTCAATACGTATGAAAAAATTCGCACCCAGAAACATGTTCGGCTGCGGGTGCATCTCGTGGTAAAAGAGGACAGCCATAGCCTTTTTGGTTTTCACGGGGTAGATGAGCGCGATGTTTTTAGGCACCTCATCAGCATCAGTGGCGTGGGTTCGGCCACAGCCAGGATGATTCTATCTTCGCTCACAGAGAAGGAAGTGATTCAGGCAATAATCTCAGAAAACGTGTCGTTATTGAAGTCAGTTAAAGGTATCGGTCCGAAAGCGGCGCAACGAATTGTGCTTGAACTCAAAGACAAAGTCGGTAAGGGAATTTCCGTTTCCGGCGGGTCAGGGGGAATGATTCACAGCGCCTTCCAGGAGGCTTTAGACGCTTTGGTTGCGCTCGGATTCAACCGGTTAATGGTCGAAAAGACACTCATGAAAGTGAGTCAGGATTTAGGATCTGAAGCCGGAACAGAAGCTTTGATAAAAAATTGCCTAAAATTATTATAAATTTGTCGGCTATAGTTTAACCAAAAAAGAAGCGTCTATAAAACACAATTACTTGAAAGCAGCGTACCGGTAAAGGTCCGCTTTAATTTCGTAAAGTTTGAAAAAGATTAAAAACCTATTATTTGCAATAGGATCGGTTGGAAGTTTTGCCTTTGCCGCAAACCACACTCTTCAGCCGGAATCCCTTATATTAGAGGCTTTGAGCCCCATTCAGGCAGACGATTCTACGACGAAAAAGGATACCCTCAAGTTTCCAATCAAACCGAAAAAGGAGTACGATGATAACAAGCGGGATTATCAATTCGATTTTAAAGATCCGGCCAATCACAAAACCAAAATTGAATATGATCCTATCTCCAAAGGGTATATTAAAAACGAATATGTCGGCAATCAACGCATCGGAAGCCCCAAGAGCCAATCTTTTGATGGCTTTCTTGAAGAACTGAAAAAAGAAGATCAGCGAAATTATTTTCGTCAAAAGGCACAATCTGAAAACAACTTTAAAAGCAGTGGCATCATTCCGCAATTGCATGTTCAACCTGAAATATTTGACAAAATATTCGGTGGTGGCTTGATCGATATCCGCCCAAGTGGATCAGCAGAGCTCACTTTCGGAGGGAATTTTAATACGGTAAGAAACCCTGCTTTTACGGCCCGTCAGCAAAAAAACGGGCAGTTCGATTTTAAAATGAAAATGCAGGTGAACGTGACCGGTCAAATTGGTGAAAGGATGAAACTTAACACCAATTACGACACCGAAGCCACTTTTGAGTTTGAAAATCAAATGAAATTGAATTGGCAAGGTCAAGACGATGACATTCTCAAGAATATTGAACTCGGAAATGTAAGTCTTCCCCTAAACGGAAGTTTGATTCAAGGCGGTCAAAGTCTTTTCGGCATCAAGACCAAAATGCAGTTTGGCAGATTAACGACTACCGTAATTGCTACCCAACAGAAAGGGGAAACCAAAGAGACAGAGGTTAGTGGTGGCGCTCAAATCACCAAATTTGATATTCAGGCACACAACTACGATGTGAATAAGCACTATTTTTTGAGTCAGTTCTTTAAAGACGAATACGACAAAGCGCTATCCACATTACCGGTAATACAATCCGGTATTCTGATCAACTATGTAGAAGTTTGGGTAACAAACCGCAGCAGAAACTTTAACAACACCCGCGATATCATGGCATTTATGGATTTGGGTGAACAACAAACGTACAATCCAACCTGGCGCGATCTTACCCAGCCGGTATTTCCGGCCAATGAAGCCAACTCACTTTTTAGCACAGTTAAGAACGATCCGTTGTTGCAAAATGTCAATACAGTTATCGGTCAATTCAAAACCAATTATGGAGCTGCCAATATCACCCTCGGCGATGAGTACAACATTCTGAGTAATGCCCGTCAGCTGTCTCCTCAAGAGTTTACTTTCAATGAAAGGTTGGGTTACATTTCGCTAAATCAGGCTCTGAACAACGATGAAATCTTGTCTGTGGCTTACGAATACACTTACAATGGTCGTCGATTTCAGGTAGGTGAACTGGCACGAGATAATCCTCAAACGGACAATTCGGCCGGAAATCTCGTGCTGAAAATGGTTAAATCAGCGTTGATCAAAACCAATATGCCAACCTGGGATTTGATGATGAAAAACATCTATTCTTTAGGAGCTTACAATCTACAACTCGAAGACTTCAATTTACAGGTGGTTTATGCCGACGACCCGAGTGGCGCCGATCTGAATTATATTCCGGTTAAACCCGCTGAAACAGGATTGTTTGAAAAGCAATTGCTCAGCGTGCTGAACCTCGATCGAATGAATCGTCAGATGGAAGCTCGACAAGATGGGGTGATGGATCTTATTGAAGGGATTACTGTGAATACTCAAAATGGTCGAATCATGTTTCCGGTCAGAGAACCTTTCGGTCAGTTCCTGCGACAAAAGTTTAAGGAGCCTAATGGTAAAGATGCTGATTATTACGCTTTTGAAGCATTGTATGATTCAACTAAATGGCTGGCAGAACAGGATGTAGTGCACAACAAATACTTTCTCCGCGGTAGTTACAAAGGCAGCAGTACCAACGAAATCTCTCTAAATGCCATCAATGTTCCGCAAGGTTCTGTGAAAGTCACGGCCAACGGGGCCATGTTGATAGAAGGACAGGATTTTGTGGTTGATTATACGTTGGGGAAAGTGAGGATCATCAATGAAGGCATCCTCAATTCGGGTGCGGTCATCAAGGTTACCTCAGAAAGCAACAGCTTATTCAACATTCAACAGAAATCGCTTGTTGGTACCCGTTTAGATTACAAATTTTCTAACAAACTGCTAGTGGGTAGCACCGTGCTGCACATGACCGAAAGGCCGCTTACGCCCAAAGTGAATATAGGAGAAGAACCCATTTTGAATACCATTTATGGATTCGATTTGGCATATAATACCGAATCGAGATTGTTAACCCGTTTGGTAGACCGCTTGCCATTTATTGAAACCAAGGAAAAATCAACCTTCACTTTTAATGGAGAGTTTGCCCAAATTATTCCTCACAGACCCAAAACTATGGGGCAACGCGGCACTTCCTATATAGATGATTTTGAAGGGGCTGAAACACCTTTCGATCTTAAATTGTATCTTAATTGGCGATTGGCAAGCATTCCACAAGGTCAAATAGATTTATTCCCAGAAACACAATTTGATTCTGCCTTTAACCATCGCCGTGCGAGACTTTCATGGTACACCATCGATCCGCTTTTCATGAGTGAGCAGGGTACCACCCCTCAACACATCAAAGAGGATCCTTTTCAAAGATCCAATCACTTTGTGCGCAGCATTCCGCAAAAGGAAGTATTTCCTCAGCTGAATCTTCAACAGGGATCTCCGCAGCAATTGCCAACACTTGATTTGGTCTATTTCCCCAAAGAAAAAGGTCAGTATAATTTCAGTACAGAAAATTTGGATGCGTCTGGTTTGCTCTCAGAACCTACCAAAAGTTGGGCAGGTATCAGCAGAAGAATCGAGACCAACGATTTTGAAGCGGCCAACATAGATTATCTCGAAGTATGGCTCATGGATCCTTTCGTTTATGAGCGTTATGAGGCCAGTCCGGTAAAAAATAAGGGCCAATTGCTCATTCACTTGGGTAGCATCTCTGAAGATATTTTACCGGATAATCGCAAGTCATTCGAGAATGGTCTTCCCAAAAACAATGAGGTAAAAAATGTAGATACTACTCGATTTGGTCGTATTTCAAACAGTCAGGCCATCAACAATGCCTTTGACAACGAACCGGCGAGCAGACCTTTTCAGGATTTGGGTTTTGATGGTTTAAATGATGACGAAGAAAGAAGTTTCTTTCAAAACTATCTGAGCCGCATTGAACAATTGCATGGAAGCAGTTCAGAAGCTTACCAGAAGGCATTTACGGATCCTTCAAATGATAATTACAAGTTTCATCGAGATCCGGCATTTGACAATGACAAAACGTCCATCCTGCATCGATATAAGTTCTTCAACGGTTTAGAAGGCAATTCAACCCTTGATAAATTGGCAGATGGGACCCCAAAATCGATCACCACAAGACCGGATGATGAAGACATCAATCAAGATTTTACCCTTAACCTGACCGAAGAATATTTCCAGTACAAAATAGAACTTTCGCAAGAAGCCATGCGCATCGGACAGAATTATGTGACGGATAGTGTGGTCGTTAAAGCTGAACAGGTAGATCCCGGTAATAAGCCAAATGAAATAACCTGGTACCAGATGAAAATTCCAATCCGCGAGTTCGAAAAGCAAGTTGGGGGTATTCAGGACTTTAAGTCTATTCGATTCATGCGAATGGTGCTCACCGGTTTTGAAGACAGTGTTGTCTTGCGTTTTGCTCAATTGCAACTTGTACGGGCAGAATGGAGAAGATACCTCAAGGATTTGAAGTTTCCGCCTACCATCGGTACACCGCAAGATCCAACAGAGCGCACCACCTTTGTGGTGAGTACGGTGAATATCGAGGAGAACAGTCAGCGCGATCCGATTGTGTACCGAGAGCCACCCGGAATTTCACGTGAACAAGATCCTACTCAACCGGGCGTTGTGCAACAAAATGAGCAATCTTTGTCTTTGAGGGTATGCGGACTGAAAAAAGGAAACAGCAAAGGCGCTTATAAAACCACCAATTTCGATATCCGAAACTATAAAACCATCCGCATGTATGTCCATGCCGAAGGTGAAAACCTCAACACCGGCGACGCCAGGGCATTTATCCGCATCGGTACCGACCTCGAGAACAACTATTATCAATACGAAATTCCTTTGGTTCCCACTCCAAAAGGATCGCGCAATGCAGATCAGATTTGGCCCAGCGCCAATGAAATGAACATTGACCTAGAAGAGTTCTACACCCTGAAACTTGACCGTCAAAGAAATGCCACCGATCAAAACGGATATTGGGAATTGCCCTTGGCCAACGGAGGTAAAGTAAGCATGATCGGTTTGCCCGATTTAAGCAATATGCGCAGTATCATGCTCGGTATTCACAATCCGGCAGACAATGCGAATGGCAAAGATGAGCTGTGCGCAGAAGTTTGGTTTAATGAGCTCAGGGTAACCGATTTTGCCAACAAAGGCGGATATGCAGCCGTAGGAAGAATGGTAACCAAACTGGCTGATTTCGGAACTGTAACGGCATCAGCCAATTATCAAACCATCGGTTTTGGGGGCATCGACAAGAAACTAAATCAACGAAATCTGAATCAGACATTTCAGTATGATATCTCATCCAATTTCGAACTGGGTAAATTCTTCCCTCAAAAGGCAGGGGTAACCATCCCGATGTTTATAGGATATAGTGAGACCTTCATCAACCCCAAATACTATCCGTTAAATCCGGACATCCTGCTATCAACCGCCGTAAAAAATGCCCGTTCAGAGCAACAAAAACGTCAAATCAAAAATGCTGCTCAAGATTATACCAGCAGGTATAGCCTCAATTTTACCAATATCCGAAAAAACAGAACCGGAAATAGCAAACAACACGCATGGGATATAGAAAACTTTAACGTTTCGTTTGCATACCAAAATCTTTACCGACGCAATCAGGTGGTGGAAGAAAACATCATCAAAACCTACAAGGCCTCTTTGGGATATAATTACAGCAAAAGTATAACGCCTTGGGAACCCTTCAAGAAAATTATTAAGGGCAAAAAGCTCGGACTCATTAAAGATTTAAACCTTTATTACGCCCCGCAAAGTGTTACATTCAGAACGGATATTGACCGAAGGTTTGGCGAATTACAGAACCGAAACAATGATAATTTCAAAGCCATTGTGCCGAGATTTTTTGATAAAACTTTCAGCATGGCAAGGGTTTATGGGGTGCGTTGGGATTTGGCAAGATCGCTGAAGTTTGATTATGCATCCACCATGACCACGTGGGTAAAGGAGCCGGAAGGATCCCTCAACACCGAAGAAAAAATGGATACGCTCAGAAGAAACGTGTTGGGCCTTGGAACCCCTCAGAACTTCAACCAAACCATGAACTTCAATTATACGTTGCCATTCAACAAAATGAAGAGCTTGAACTGGATCAGTTCATCCATGCGTTATACCGCCAATTATCAATGGAGAACAGCCCCCCCTGCTTTCTCATCGTTGGGAAATACCATACAGAATTCCAGAACTGTATCGGTAAATGCCAACTTGAATTTCACGTCGTTCTACAATAAGTTTCCTGCTTTAAGAAAAATGACTGCTCCGGTTCCGGCCAATAAGAAAAAGAAGCCCACCGAAGAGGAAGAAGAAGGAAAAGAGAAGAAGAAGGAAATGTCCGGATTTGTAAAAGGGGTGGGTAAGTTTGTGTTGATGTTCAAACAAGCGCAATTCACCCTCACCAAAACCGATGGAATCACCTTGCCGGGCTTCAATAAATCGATGGATGTTCTTGGTCAGAACTTACTTTTCAATGCACCGGGATGGGATTACATCATGGGCGGACAAGATGATCAGATCCGTTACCGGATGGCTGAACGCGGATTGTTGAGCAACAGCCCTTTGCAGAATAACCGATACCTGCAGTTAAACAGTCTCGATTTCAACGGAAGAGCCACCATAGAGCCTTTCAATGATTTCAGGATTTCCCTTGATTTCACTCGCAGACAATCCCTCACCACCTCCAGCAATTTTAGGTTTGATGATACACTCGGAAGATATGAAGACCTTGGATTTCAGGAAGTAGGCCAGTTTAGCATCGGTTACGGCATCTGGAATACCGCCTTCGACAAAATGGATGATGAATACATCTCTGATGCTTTCGTGCAGTTTAAAAACAATCGCTATACAGTTGCACAGCGCTTGCAGGCACAGGAGTTCAAAGACGATGTCTTCAATCGGGGTTTGAGCCGATATATGGGTGTGATAGATGATTCTACCAAGTATCCACTCGGATTCTCTGCCACCCATCAGGATGTATTGATCCACGCCTTCTTATCGGCATATTCAGGGAAAAATCCATCCACCATGAGTCTGAATCCTTTCCCCAAAATTCCGATTCCGGGATGGAGAATCAATTACAATGGATTGGTGAATTTGGGTAATCTGAAAGAGTATTTTACCAACATCAGCATCACGCATGCGTATAGTTCAACCTTGAACATGAATTCATTTGTAACATCCTTGTTATATGGAAACGATTCATTGGCCAAAGGGAAAAATCTGAGTACCAAATACCAATATCAGCAAGGGATTACTTTGAGTGAACGGATTACGCCATTGATCGGGATAGACATTACATTAAAGAATGGTTTGACCACTAAATTCGAGTACAAAACGGATCGGAACCTAGCCTTGTATCTGTTAAATTTCCAAATGGTTGAGCAGAAAAATAAAGAATTGGTATTGGGTTTGGGATACCGCACCCGAAACGTGAAGCTACCGATTAAATATCAAGGAGAAAGAATCCTGCTTGAAAACGACCTGAACTTCAGACTCGATTTCTCTATCCGCGATGGTGTAACGATTGTTAGAAAGCTTGATAATAACCAAACGAACGAACCTACAGCCGGTTCGAGGATGTTGTCTTTGAGACCAACGCTTGATTATGCCATCAATGATAAACTCAATTTCAGGGCTTTCTACACCCGAAATGTGAACAATCCGAAAACTTCGCAATCATTCCCGACCGCATTGACCAATTTCGGGATAACACTGAGGTACACGATGCAGTAGGGTACGTTGTGTTGGATTGAGGGTTCTCAGAAGTTTTATCCTTGCAAAGGACAACGGTTTAAAAGGAAGTTAGTCTTTTTGATTCAAAGTCTCATAACTAGTGAATAGTCTGATGATCGATTATATTCAAAAATTATTCGGACAAGTCCTGCACTTGCTTGATTTAGGCTTGTATCCCTTTGATTTACAACCGCTTTCTGCAACTACAAACAAAAACAACAACGATGCGATCAAGAGGAAGCCGATATTTTTTTTCATAACCGAATTTAAAACAGAAAAGAATTTAGTTTTGCTGCACCTGAAATATTAACGCAAATTAAACCAAACCCGATACACTTTCCATGGAACTGATTCATTTGCTTCTCGATTTTCTAAAAGATCCGCTCACCATGCTGCAACAGTTTCTGGCAGATTATGATAAACTGACCTACCTCATTCTTTTTATGGTGGTGTTTATCGAAACCGGTTTGATTGTAATGCCATTACTGCCCGGCGATTCACTGCTCTTTGCCACCGGATTGCTCGCATCCACCACCGGAGAACTGGAAGTAATCATTGTAATTCCTCTGCTCATTTTGGCAGCGCTGTGTGGCGATAACTTGAATTATTTTGTCGGTAACAAATTTGGCAATTTCATCAAATCAAGGGAGCGCATACTCTTCCTGAAACGAGAATACATTTATCAAACCGAAGCCTTTTATGAAAAACATGGCGGAAAAGCGGTCATCATTGCCCGTTTCATGCCCATCATCCGCACCATTGCGCCCTTTGTAGCAGGTGCCGGAAGCATGAAATATGGCCGTTACATCCTATTTTGCATTGCAGGTGCTGTGCTGTGGGTGACGAGCATTACTTTGCTCGGATATTTTCTGGGAACCAACCAATGGGTGCAAGACAATTTCGAAAAGGTGGTACTAAGCATCATCTTCATTTCGATTGCCCCGATGATTTGGGGGGTCATCAAATATAAATTTTTCAAGAAAAAAGCCTAATGTTGACGAAATGAGAAAATTTGGATTGATCGGTTATCCGCTGGGCCATTCTTTCTCTCCTGAGTATTTTAAAAACAAGTTTTTAACGGCATCTATCGAAGGTTGCAGGTATGATGCCTATCCCTTATCTAGTTTGGTTGAGGTTAAATCTTTGTTGGATGATCCTGAAATGTGCGGATTGAATGTTACCATTCCCTACAAGCAATCCATCCTCCCTTTTTTGGATGGACTTTCTCCGGAAGCACGTGAAATGGGCGCGGTTAATACCCTCGTGCGCGAAGATCGGGGTTGGATTGGATGCAATACCGATATCATTGGGTTTAAAGAAACCTTGCCCGTTATGCCGGACCCAACAAAAAAAGCCATCATTTTGGGCACAGGCGGGGCTTCCAGGGCTGTTGAATTTGTGTTTCGTCAATTGGGTATCCACGTCATCAAGGTTTCCAGAATAAGAAAGAAAGATATTTTGAACTATCAGGAATTGTCTAAGGAAATCATCGATAGCGCTCAGTTTATAGTCAATACCACACCCTTAGGGATGTTTCCAAATGTGGAGGATTGTCCGGATATTCCTTATGAATGGGTCAACCAAAATCATGTTTGCTACGACCTGATTTATAATCCCGCTGAAACGATGTTTATGACCCTGGCGCAAAACCGGGGAGCACGGGTGCTAAATGGATGTGCCATGCTTGTTGCGCAGGCAGAAGCTTCTTGGAGATTATGGAATGATTAGGGTTTCTTCGGCCCTGGAGTGGGTGGCATGGTAGGCTTTGCAAAATTTCGCACATTGTAAATAAACGATACCATAAAATATTGCTGTAAAATAGAGGTGTTGGTGTCTTCTACATACGTTTCTGTTACCAATCGGTTGATGCTCTGGTTTTGTTTCAATAAATCGAAGGCAATCAAACGCACTTCCGCTTGTTTTTCTTTCAGAAATTTGTACCCCAAACCTGCATTCCACAACCAGATTTGCTGATTGAAGGTGCTGCTTAATCCGCGATAAATGCTGTTCGATAAATCTGTGTTAAGCACAAGGCCTTTCCAGGGCATCCAGTTGAAGCGAAAAGTTCCGTTTCCGGTCAGATAATTGTTGTTATTTTCAGGCTGTATGGAGTTGATAACCCAAATGTATGCGGTATTGTACCCAATGCTAAAATCCAGGTCTTTACTGATATTGCTGCCCATCAAAAATCCTCCATTGAGGGTGTAATTGTGGGCCAAGTTTGTAACATTATTAATCAAACCGGGTGTACGACTGTAACTAAATCCCCAGTTGAGGTTCAGGTTCGATTTGATTTTCTTTATCGGCATGGCAAAAGTGAAGGCTGAACGGAAACTTCCGTTGCCATTGAGATTCACAGGTCTGCTTAATTGCGATCCTCGTGGTAGCAACACTCCTTCGGCATTGAGGGTGTCTGAAGTGCTGATATAAGTCGCATTTCCAATATAGTCTCTTGTAATAGAACCATGCATAAAACCTGAAAAACTGGTCGATTTTACCATGTTGGCCTTGTTAAACCTTGAACCCAGAATATAAGAAGTTGCTTGTTTCAAATTGGGGTTTCCTATGCTGAGTTGGAGTGGATTGCTGTTATTAAGCACATTCTGCAACTGACTGAGCTGAGGGGTTTGGGTATATCCGCGAGCAAAAGCGCGGATACTGCCCGATTTTGAAAACTGATACATCATCATACCCATCGGAAGGATGTTCACAAAGGGCTGGGATACATTGAGCAATATGGGATAAGTTTGATCGGCATCCAACTTTACGTACTGATAATTTGCCCCCAATGAAAGGGTCAGTTTGTCTTTCTTTATCCTATAATTCACTCCCAATCTTTGCGTGTTCACTTGATTGTCGAAAGCACTGCTCAGACTTGAATCCTTCACTGAAAAGGTCTGTCCTAATGTGTCAAAATTATAAGTTTGTTTGGTGTTCTCATTGCGCGAAAGGACAGGATTATAGGTGATTTGTAACTGCCCCACACTGCTTATCGGCTCTGTATAAGACAAGTTCAAACTTCCGCTTCTGCTGAAATTGAGCTGATCATTGATCTGATTGAGGGTAGATGAACCCATCTGAAAGATATTGTCCGAATTCAAGGTTCCATCTGAAACAGAATTGCTTTGATCATAGTTCAGTTGGGTAGACAAGGAGCGACCGCGCTTTTTAAATTTGTAGTTCCACATGAGATTCTCATTTAGAGAATACGCTTGGCCGTCGTTGTCGGTGCCGGTGACAGATTCACTGATGTTTTTGGATGCAAGCATATTCAAACCCTGCAACAAAGTGGCATTCTGACTTCCTTGAAAGCTGTATTTCGATTGAAATATAAAACCATGGATGGTGTCGGGATTATACTCAAATCGCGCATTCACCCGATGGTTCAGGTTGATGGAATTCTTTTCAGTAAGTTCATCATAGATTTGACTGGCCCCGTCTGAAATGAAAAACTGACGTTTTAAGGAGCTTTCGAAGTCGTTCTCTGTATGATTAAAAAAATAATTTGCCTGCACATTCAGTTTGGTTCCCCACATATCGTTGTAGTTAAGCCCTGCTGCATTCGTGGTGCTGATACCACTTCTTTGACCTGTAAGAAAACTGGAAGCATCTGTGCTGGAAGAGGGTCCACCCATCCCTGGTGGTCTTCCACTACCCCACCGACTCTGACCTGAACTGCCAAAGGCCCCCATTAAATCTTGTGATGAAAAATTTTGCTGATTCACATTGTTACTCATGCTCAGCAATGAAATACGCCTTTTGCCTTTGAAATAGTTCAGGGTTAATCCGCTTTCATATCGTTCATCCGTACCATATCCTGCATTTACTTTACCAAAATAGCCATTGCTCATGCCGGCCTTGGTCACAATGTTCAATGATTTCATGGTATTGCCGTCATCAAATCCGGTAAATCTGCTTTGATCACTCATCCGATCAAAAACCTGAATTTTATCGACTACTTCAGCGGGTAAATTTTTAAGTGCGGTAGTGGCATCATCGCCAAAGAATTCTCTTCCATCTACAAAAACTTTTCTTACTTCCTCTCCCTGTGCTTTGATGGTGCCATTTTCCTGAGTTATACCGGGCATTTTCTTGACGAGATCTTCGGCAGTAGCATCCGGATTCACCTTGTACGAACGGGCACTGAATTCGGTCGTATCACTTTTTTGGGTTACGGGTGGTGTTTTGGCTTCTACTAGGGCAGTCTTTAATTCGATATCGCTATGTTTCAAACGAATCATACCGATTAGATTGATGTCTTGGGTCGACACTACATCACGAATGACTTTGGTGTATCCAATATAATCGATGATGAGCCTGTAGTAGGTGTTTTTCGCCGATACCGGGATGGAGAAACTGCCCTTGGCATCGGTAATGCCTCCGGTTCTATTTTCGCTGTTGTTGATTTGGGTCAGTGTAATGTTAACCCCAATAAGCGGCACATCACCATCTGAATCAACCACTTTACCTTTAAAAACGATTTGGGCGACGGAGGCAAAACCAGAGAAGAGCAATATAACCGCCAGCCCGATGTATTTAAAATTCAAAAGCATGTTTATACGTTAAATGAAGTTGCAAAGGTATGTGTATTCGTGTCATAGAAGGTAAAAAACGACCAACGCTGATCAATCTGAGATACAAAAAGGCCACTTTTCAGCGGCCTGCGTTCCTTTTGTATATTATTCGTTTCAATAATAGGCCATCAAAACACATGTATTGTATTGAATATCGATATTTAAAATGTCAGGCCCCAGGTGCTTTATTTAACTTTGGAAGTAAATGAATTTCGCAGGTTTTTATAGTTCACCAAATCTACCTTAAGTGAACCTACCCAAATATCGGTTTGAACCCGAACCGGGACACGGTTGGCATCGTCGGTTACCCAAACCGTCATGTCGTCTTCATCTTTAAACACGCGGTCAACGACCAACTGAGGTCTCAACTTGATACAACGAATTTTTCCAATATCGGTAGAGATGGTTTCTTTACCCATGTATTTAAACTTTAGGTTATAAATGGTCTGATCTAAATATACATCCAAAGGGAAAGTAGTGCCAACCGGAGATGCTGCGAAATTCAAACTTCTAGCATAAAACAAAGAGGAAACGATGTCTTGAACATAAACCGGCATTTCCATGCTTTTCTTTTTGCCTTTGAGGTAGCGTTTCTCGTGATCATAGTACACCAAATCAACGTCTTTATAACTGTCTTCTTGTACAGATTTAAAATATTTCAAAGGAGCAAGACTTTGACTGTCTATATAGCTTTCGAAATGATCGCGCACTTTATACGCCCAATCAAATGAACCATTGGTACGGCCTTTTGCTGTTACATGATAGGTGTTTCTGCCGTCTATTTTTACTGCTTCCGGATCAACTTTGATGTTGATGGTTGCAGCATTGATCCATCCATAGTGAACCCTGTAGTTCAACTCTTCTCCGTATTGAAATGCCTGATTGGTCTGATTTCTAAAATTGAAAGTGTCATTGGTGCTGATAGAAAATGACATCAAACTCAAAGAGGCTACTGCTAAAATGGACATTACTGATTTCATAACGATTGCTTTCGAACTTCGAATTCAAACACTGTACCAAATATCAATATTTTAAAACAATTTTGCAACCTAACTACCTGTGCTCAGCCGGGGTGGCTTGGAATGTAGGGATATTTGATTAGGTTTGTCTTAAGATAAAAAAGATATTGAAACGAATTAATGGACTGATAATCATCATGTTGTCTGTGATCACTGCTTGGGCACAACCCAATAACCGCGCCTTTGATTTCAATACCTGGAACGATAGTACATTGATCGGGAAATGGGGTTTCAATGCAGAAATACTCACCTACGCGAGGAACACAGAATATACCACCAAATTAGATAAGGGTAAAACACTGCTCGGGATACAGGCCATCCCTATGCTCAGTTATAGACCTTTCGACAGTGTACAGTTCACGGGTGGGGTGTATTTGAAAAAGGATTTGGGCTCAGACGAATTCGATCGCATTTCGCCGGTGTTTGCCCTCCAAATCAGACAGCGGGGTCATGAATTTACCTTTGGAACATTGCAGGGAAGTACCACCCATCAGTTGATTGAACCTCTATACCATTTCGAAGGATTGATTAACAAAAGAATCGAGAACGGAATACAGCACCGTTACCATGGCAAGCGCATCCGTTCTGATTTTTGGATAGATTGGGAAAAGATGATTTACCAGAAATCACCGTACCGCGAAGAATTTACCGCAGGCTATTCGGGAGAGTGGTATGCCGTGAGCCGCGAAAAGGTTAAATGGAGTTTTCCGGTTCAGGTTCTGGCGCATCACAGAGGCGGAGAAATTGATGCATCGCCTTTGCCGGTAGAATCGCAATACAATTTTGCTTATGGCTCGCGGATGCGATTTCCGATTTCGGATTCAAAACTCAAGATGATTGAATTACAAGGTTATCTCACTTATTATGAAGATCGATCGCGTATTCCGGCAGACAGCTTTATTGACGGTCTCGGGCAATATGTTTCGTTGTTGTTTCAGGCTAAACATACCGGTCTGATGCTGCATTACTGGGATGCTCATCAGTTTCAGTCACCCAACGGTGACCCGGTTTTTCGATCACTCAGTGTGCGCAATCCAGCCTACATCTTTCAATATCGCAAGATGGTTTCGGCTCGTTTGATGTATGAACGCATGTTGTTTCCTGATTTTCTTCTTTCCGGCAGACTGCATGTGATGTCTGACTTGCACCAAGGCAATCAGGATTTTGTTTTGGAATTATACCTGCGTTATCGAAATTTAAGTGGATTGAGAAAGCAATTCAACCGTTAAATTCGGGTATTCTTATGGTAAGAAGCAATTCAAAACAATGAAATCTTCTGAACCGGCTTTCGGCCATGCACCATCATCTTCTTTTTTTGATCATTCATATAAAAGAAAAAGTAGTCATCGCCTCCATCCTTTAAGTGGTATTTACTTTTTATTTCATCTGGTTCCATCGGAAAATCACGCTTTTTAACATGCGCTTTCTCAATGCGATGTTCTTTTAAATAATCTTTGAATTTTTGTCCTGAAAACTCGAATTGAGCGCTTATTTCAAATGCCCTACCCGGAAGGATTTCACTGAGGTTAGAACCCTCATAAAAGGCTGCGTGGGGTCCACATCGTTTGAAACCCAATCGTGCAAAATCCTCTCTATCCAGATTCGCTTTAATCAAGGCAGCCGCAGCTTCGGCAAAGATACGGATCCCATTGACAGCCTCTTTCACCTCATGTTCTTTGCCTTCTTCAAAAGTGTAAATATGAACCCCTGAAAGAATCACTGCATAGGTTTTCGGTGGATGATTTGCCGTTTGGCCCAATTTTACCAAAACTTCCTTGACTTCATTTTCGAGAGAAATAACATGAATTTCACAAATCCCTTTTAGGTTGCGTTTGATTTCTGTTAAGTCTGCCATCGGAGATAATTTGATGAATACATGGGTGGCCTTTTTAAGCCAGTGGGTATGCCCACGGATGATGTCCGGGGTGGCATCTTCTAAATGAAAAGATCGTTTGTTGTGAACCCTTCGATCTGGGTCAACATAAATCACATCTACCAACGGAATTTCAAAAGCTTCCGAATCATAATGAATCCGTTGGATGTTGTTCAAGCCTAATTGCTGGATATTAAAGGCAGCCATTTCATGAATTTCTTCATCTACATCAAGGCTGATGATATTCTCAAACTTTTGGCTGAAGGCAATATCATCAATGCCCAATCCACCACTTAAATTCAAGAGTGATTTTCCCTGCATAAGAGAGGCCTTGTATTGGGCCAAAGCTTCAGAGCTTGACTGTTCATAGGCTTTTTCTGTCAACGCAGGGTAAGATTTTAAGAATTCAGGTATTTTATCTTCCGCCTTAGGATAAATTTTAATCAGGGTAGCAAGAGCCCTACGTTCTTGAGGAGTAAGCGTGTTCATGCGCAAAAGAACCTCATCCGGATGCGTATTTCGATACCGGGAAATAAAGTCCTTCGCATCTGTTCTTTTAAGAAACTCAATTATTTCTTTACTTTGCACTAATTAACACGATAATTGCGTTTGCAATATTAAGATTAGTAGATTGAACTTTCCGGATTATCGGGTGTTCTGATTTAACCCAAATTTAAAATAATAAGAAATGAATATGAAAAAGGCACTCACCTGGTTTGTCATTGCTGGTTTCGCGCTGATCTTTATATCTTCTTGTGGTTCACGCAGAGGAGATAAATGTCCGGGTGTAGGAAAGGCAAAATCGAATGTTGTAAATCACGCTTAAGGTGATTTCATCAGACGTCGGTCTATCCATCGAACAAATCACCGGCAAATCTCATGAAATGCCGGTACTCATTTTTAAACATAGTTATCGGTGCAGCATTAGTGCACTGGCTTTGTCGCGTTTGAAGCAATCCGAGCAATTCCCTGATTTGCCCATAGAATTTATATTGGTGGATGTTTTGAAGGATCGCGCTTTTTCTAATCTCGTTGCAGATTATTTTCATGTTGACCATGAATCACCCCAAGCATTGCTGATTAAAGATGGGAATTGCATTCTCCATCGTTCTCACATGCAGATTCGATTGTCAGAAATAGCGGGGATACTCGAACCTAGTAATAGCTAAAATTTACTTCCTGAACCACTTCAGGAGAAAGGCTCTTGGCCACCGGACAAGTCAAAGCCGCCCGTTCAAGGATGGTTTTTTGTTTATCTGAAAATTTTTTGTTTTCAATTCGCATGTCAATTTCGATGATGGCAATTCTGCGTGGATCAGAAGCCATGGTTTTGGTAACTTCAGCATCGATTTTTCCGAGTTTAATCTCGTGGGTTTCTGCGGCAATGCCCATCAGTGTCATCATACATTGAGCGAGTGCAGTGCTCACTAAATCTGTTGGTGAAAACGCTTCTCCTCTGCCTTTGTTATCAGTGGGTGCATCGGTGATCACCTTTTCTCCACTTTTAAGATGCTCCGCTTCTGTTCTTAGGTTGCCTTTGTAAACAATACGTGATAAAACTGCCATGGTTCGGTTCATTAAATGTTCAATTTCAAAATTAGTATTAAATTCACGGAGTGTTCAGAAATTCAATCATTTGTTTGCTGATGATGTGTTGTTTTGTGTTGCTTTCGAGCGCTCAAAACGAATGGGTATATGAATTGTCCGGTGGGTTTTCATTGCACAACAACGGATGGGGTGGAGGTTTGGAGAGGCGGGTCTCCCTGAAAAATCACAGTGTCATTACGGAACTTGATTTTACTACCTACCGCCATGGGAAAGAAGTGAATATCGTGAACCAAAATGCGAGAAACCCGCGAACTTATGTATTTGGAAAGCTCAACCATGTGGGCATATTCCGCTTACAAAGGGGTGTAGAAAAGCATTTGACAGATTTCGGAGATCGGGAGCATGTTCATTTGGGTGTTTCGTTATTGGCCGGAGCCGGTTTGGCTGTTCTAAAACCGGTTTATTTGGATGTCTATTATCCCGGTTCATCCAATGATGGGCTGGTTTTTCCCGAACGATACAACCCTTCAAAACATACCAATCAAGCAGACATCCTGGGTTATTCGGCTCGAAAATATGGTTGGGATGAGTTGACTGCGAAGCCTGTGATTCAAATGAAGGGTTCGATGAACCTATATTGGGGAGGGGTCACCTCTACAGAAAAAATGATGAAAGCCGGAGCCGTAGTATCCTGGTTTCCTGCCGGTATACCGATCATGGCTTTTACCCAAAATTCGGAGGTCGGAATTGCCTTTTTTCTGTCATTTTATTTCAGTAGAGAAATGGAAATGTAAAATCAACGGGATTTCCGTTTCAAATGGGTGAATTATACTTGCAGATTAGGTTGATACGTATAACTTTGCATTCCTGTATATCATATCATTACGAAATTAAAATATGAAGATTTTTAACAAATCAATTTTAGCCGGGTTGTCACTGGCAGTTTTGGGAGGTGCTTTGGTGCTTTTGGATAGTGGAAGCCAATACACTCCAAGAACAAAATCAGAAGCTTCAACGCATGGGATAGAAGGTGCATTGGATTTTATGCATGCACTGAAAAAGAATCAAATTACCGGTAAGGTTGATTTGGGTGATGTTTTGGCGGCCAGAGAAGCCATCAACAATCAAAAATTGTATAAAAAAGGTGGTTTGCCTTTGAATTGGAATCCGATCGGACCAGACAACTACGGAGGTAGAACCCGAGCAATTTTGGTTGACAGAAGAAATCCAAATGTGCTGTGGGCAGGAGGTGTTTCCGGTGGTTTATGGAAATCTACCAACAAGGGGGCCTCTTGGCAAGCAATCAATGATTTTCAAGAGAATTTATCCGTTGTATCCATTTGTCAAACTTCAGACGGTACCATTTATTACGGAACCGGTGAAAGCAGTCTGAACGGATTATGGCAAAGCGATGGAGAAGAATATTCAAGTTTCAATGGAGACGGAATCTTCAAATCTACCAGTGATTCAACTTTTGTTCAATTAACAACCTCCAGAATATTTAACGCTGTTAGTTCGATGGCGGTTGATCCGGTAGATAATACGGTTTATGCCGGAACAGACCGTGGTCTTTATTACAGCGATGATAAAGGGACTACCTGGAAAAAATTGCGTGATGGTAACACTAGGGAGGTAAAAATCTCCAGTAACAGAACTGTTCTAGCTTACATCGGCACATTACTTTGGAGGTCTACCAATGGAAAAGACGCCAATTCATATGTTCGGGTTGATGGCATACCAACCAGCAATCGCATTGCCATGGCATTTTCTAATCAAGATCCAAATTATGCGTACTTGTTGATTTCAGGCGGTGTTACCATTACCACTACCGGTGGAACGATCAATGCAAGTTCAGGTATGGTTGGAGTTTATCAATCTAAAGACAATGGAGTAACTTTTTCCCAAATCATCGGCAAAGAATCTCAATACTTTAACTTGCTTACACATCTTTCACTCGGATCCAGTCAAGGAACCTACGACTTAGTGATTGAGGTTCATCCCAGAGATAAAGAGCGTATTTTTATGGGAGGCATCTATTGGGCAGAATGGACCCCAACCCAAGGGCCACGAATCGTGGGCAACATGTTCGATTCACCTTTCAATCCATTTGGTATTCATGCAGATAAGCACGCCATTACTTTCGACACCGTTTCAAATCCTATAATCATGTATATAGGATCAGATGGAGGTGTTGCCAGAACTACCAATGCAGAATTGACCAATTACTCAAATCTCTATACCGGTTTTGCGACCACCCAATTTTATGGGGTAGCAGCCGGAACCAATGGCACGGTGATTGGTGGAACCCAAGATAACAACACCCTTTTAATGGATAGAAAAGGAAGCACGCCGCAGCGTGGTAAAGACATTTTGGGCGGTGATGGTTTCAGATGTGAAGTTTCAGTGATCAATCCTGCGATTATGTTTATTGAGAATCAATATGGCGGATTGCACAGATCATTAAACAATGGCGGTTCTGCCTCCGAAATTTGGGATAACCGCATTTCTGCCAGTCACGTCTCATCCCGTCAGGCAAACAATATATTCAATACACCCATGCGCTTGTGGGAAAACCAAAGCAATGGAACCGGTCGTCTCTATTATGGTATGAACAATTCCGTTTGGATGGCGAGAGGAATAGTTGAAACTGGCGCAGAAATACGATGGTTTAAAGTGGCTAATTTGTCGGTAAATCCGCATATCATAGAGGCAACCAAAGACGGGAAACACCTTTTTGTAGGGTCTTTAAATGGCATGTTAGTGAGGGTAGATGGTTTAGCTCGTGCCAATTTTGACACCACTGAAATTGTGGCGTATGCCGGTATCAGTGATAGCTTATCAACTATAAGTGTAAGAGGTAATTTGCCTTCCGGAAGAGCCATTACCGATATTGAAATAGATGACAACAACCCTAACCGCGTTTTGGTAACGATGGGTAATTATGGTAATACAAGCTATGTGTATGTAACTGAAAACGCTTTGGATGCAGTGCCAACCTGGAGATCGCTGCAAGGCAATCTGCCTGCATTTCCGGTGTATGACGTTGAGATTTATGAGAAAAATCCGGACATTTTAATCGCAGGAACTGAATATGGTATTTGGGCAACGACCAATGGTCAATCTGCCACGCCTGTTTGGACAGATCAAACCAACAATAAATTCCCGCATGTAGCTGTATATGAATTGAGACAGGTTTCTGAAAAAGCCTGGACAGGTCCGGTATTGTATGCCGCAACCCATGGTAGAGGGATTTTTGAGAGCAGAAGCTTATTGACTTCCGTTCCTCAGGTTGCCAAATCAACGGCCCTTGCATTAACTGTTTATCCAAATCCTGCTGCAGATGCCGCGCACCTTAAGTTTACGTCCGTAAAAGTGGGTGCCGCAACCGTGAAAATATTCGACTTGAAAGGAAACGTTGTTTTCAATCAATCAGTACAAATCACCAAAGGCACCAATCAGATTGATTTGAATACCATGAAACTTTCTAATGGAATGTATATCGCTTCAGTTGAAGGGGTGGTATCAGGAAAAACCAAATTTTTGGTAGCGAACTAATAATTTTTGAACACATTCGAATCCTGCTATTCCGTCAAATCGGTTAGCAGGATTTTTTTTATATGAACATTAAAAAAGTCCTTTCCTTTTTGTATCCCATCAAAGTGTTGAAGAAGCACAATGCCTGGCATACCCTTGAACTAGAATGGTACAATGGCAAGTTGATGCTGAATTCATCCGAGGCCAATTATTCATTCGGAAATTTACAGGAGGTATTTAAAATGGCTTTTAAAGACAGTCATCTTGCAGTTGCAAAAGATGCGCGGGTGCTACTTCTGGGATTGGGTGGTGGATGCGTAATCAATTTATTGGAAGATGATTATGGGTTTTGCGGATATGTAAAGGCCATTGAAATAGATCAGGATGTAATCTCCATGTATCATAATTATTTCGAGAAGGACCGAAAGGCAATCGTCGATATTATGCCGTGTGACGCCCTTAAGCCGGATGAATATCTCACTTCTGATGAACAATTTGATCTCATCCTTTGCGATGTGTTTCTCGATTTAAAAATGCCATCAACGCTTTTTGATAAATCATTCTACTCAGTCCTAAAAAAACATCTATCGCCCAATGGCTTGATATATCTTAACAGTATTCCGGCCAATGAAAAGGCAGAACAAGGTGATTTAATGGAGGTCTTGTGGTCTACTTTTAAAGAGGTACGCAAATTCAATTACTTTGAAATGAATGAGGTTTATTGTGTAAAATGACAATTTGGCTTATTTTTAAGTCTTTTCTCAGAGTATTTACGCCATAATGACTGCTTTTTGTGTTAGGCACAGGTTGTGTAAAGAACCAAGAAAAAAGCAATATTATGATAACTGTTAAATCAAAAAACAACGCACAACTGATGAGAGATGTCATGTTTCCAAAATCATTTCGTCATCTATTTGAAGACTTCATGACCAACGAACCGGCTGCCAATCAAGGTTACTTTTTCAGACCGGGCGTAGAAATCACAGAAAGCGAGAAGTCGTTCGATATTTTGGTTTCATTGCCCGGAATGAGCAAAGAAGAAATTAAAATCGAAACCAAGGGTGATGATTTGATCATCAGTGGAGAGCGACTCAACAAAAGAAAAGAAGAAAACGGGAAAGTTCATCTCAGTGAAATCAACTACGGAAGTTTTACACGAAGCTTCTATTTGCCTGAAAATGTAGATAAAAACAAGATTGAAGCAAGTTATGATCATGGGATGCTTCAAGTGAGGCTGCCAAAGGGCAAAGGTAGCATGCCAAAGACCATTGTAATTAAGTAATTTCCACTGAACGATAAGGGTTAGTGTTTCATTCAGGCGGTTTCCGAAAGGGGCCGCCTTTTTTTGTGACAGATGCGCTAAAAGTGAATTGTCGAATTTTGAAAATAGGAAATGGATAAATTCAAAAAATGTGTTTTGAATAGATCTTAATGGGCTGGCGTTTGCATATTCCGCCATTTAAATGGTATTCTTTTCAAACTTAGGCGCATACTCGAGATTTCCTGTCTGTTTACGCCTTGATTCAACTACTGTAAGTCGATAATTTTGAATATACATTTAAAGATTTATCCCCATGAAAAACCAAAACTACTTTGTAAACGTACCTGCCGAAACCACATGGATGCTTCCCGGATTTTTAACGAAAAAATTTGCTCAAACAGGCGGAGCTTCCTATTGTCAGGTATACTGCCGTTCTAAAAGATGCAGCCTTTGGCACGGAGCCACAAACGAAACTGAGGGGCATGAGAATTTGATGCCGGGAAGATGCCCGCTGCAAAATTCTGCGAACTAACCGGTGGTGGATGTATGGCTGGCTTTCGGGGAGATATAATGACAGGACTTATCAGTAAATCAAGTCTTGTGTATCTCCATAGAGGACTTTTTTGACTTCTTTAGAGGCCAGGAAGTCATGCGGGAACCCCAATTCTATCCGGCTTACTTCATTGAGTTCATTCAACATATTTTCAGGAATGGTCAACTCAGTGCATAACAAGCCATCAGACATTTTTGCCGCATTTCTGGCACCAATCACCGGAATTGAAGTAAAGGGTTTGTGCATGGTCCATTTTAAGGCAAGACGTGCTGATGTGGTTTCAAGCGCCCCGGAAATTCCGCTACCTTGGTAGCAATGGCTGTATTGCGATCATTTCTTCTGGCACTTTGCTCTGTAACTCGACCGGTTTCTCCTTTAAAGTATTTACCAGTGAGTGCCCCACCTGCCAAAGGTGCCCAAGGGGTCAATGCCAAAACCTGGGTGGATGCCATCGGTATCAGATCCCGTTCTGGAGTTCGCTGAAGCAGGCTGTATTCAACTTAAAGTCCGGTGAAAGCTCTCCACCCGCCTAATTCAGCCATTGTGTTGGCGCGGGAAACCACCCAGGCCGGCGTATCCGAAATTGCGATATAATGTACCTTCCCGGCTGTGATTAAGTCATTTAATCCGCGCAAAACCTCCTCAATCGGGGTGAGTCCATCCCACGCATGCAACCACAGAAGGTCGATATGATCGGTATTCAGTCGTTTTAAACTTGATTCAACTGAGCGCATCATGTTTTTGCGATGATTTCCCGAAAAGTTCGGATCGCCAAGACGGTCTTGCAAAGAATATTTGGTGGCCAATACAAAGTAATCACGGTCGGCAGCAATGCATTCACCGACAATCCGCTCGCTGTTTCCTTCGGTATATCGATTGGCGGTATCAATAAAATTACCTCCGGCCCGGGCGTAGGTATCAAAAATTTTGAAACATTCTTCTTTTTCGGCCCCCCTATCCCCATTCCGGTCCAAAAGTCATCGTACCCGAGGCTAGCTCTGACACGCGCAATCTACTTTTTCCAAACAATCTGTATTTCATGAGGTAAATTAAGCAGAGAATAAGGGAAAGTGAAACCAATATTTGTCCCACGAGGAGCTTCCTCCATTAAAAAATTGAATGTCAAATGCGTATATTAGATACAGACATCAGGGTCCGTGCGTTTGCCGAACGATGAATTGTGATTACTTTTGCAGTTCAGATGAATATTGAAATATTAAAATCAAAAATTCACAACGTAAAGGTAACTCAAACTGAGCTGAATTACGTAGGGAGTATCACTTTGGATCAGGATTTACTCGATGAGGCCAACCTCATTGCAGGTGAAAAGGTATTAATTGTGAACAACAATAATGGTGAACGACTAGAAACCTACATCATAGTAGGCGATCGTGGTACCGGAATGTGCTGCTTAAATGGGGCTGCTGCACGCAAAGCTCAGGTGGGAGACACGCTGATTGTGATGTCATTTGCCCATATGGACTTTGAAGAGGCCAAATCATTTACACCTTGGGCTGCATATCCTGATCACCAAAATAAATTGCCGCTGTGAAATCCACCACAGCCAATGCTTTAAAAACAATTGTTTTTCTCGCCTTTGGTGTAGGCCTTCTTTATTGGGCTTTCCGAAAAATGGATATGTCAGATGTGTTGGCTGCACTTAAAAATGCCAATTATCTTTGGGTTTTTGCAGCGTTTATGTGTGGGGTTTTAAGCCACTTAAGTAGAGCCATCCGTTGGCGGTACTTGTTAGAACCCATGGGATACGATGTTAAAATTAAACACAGTTTTTTTGCAGTAATGTCGGGATATTTGATGAATTATATCGTTCCTCGACTGGGTGAAGTGAGCCGTTGCGCCATGATTAATCGTACAGACAAAGTGCCCTTTGAAAAACTAATCGGCACGGTAGTAGTGGAGCGTATCGTAGATTTATTGATGACGGCCTTGATCAGTGCTACCATTTTGTTTACTCAATATGATTTGCTTTCAGGATTTATTGCAGGTATGACCGGAAGTACACCAAGTATCGGCTTTATGGTGATGCTTATTTTAATAGCCATGATTGGTTTGGGTGTTTTCTTACTCATATTGAAGAATCGCGAATCGTTGAGCAAAAGACCTTGGCTTCATAAATTATTTTCTTTTTGGGATGGCATCCTGGAAGGACTCAAGAGTATTTTGGCTTTGAAGAAAATTGGTTGGTTTTTGTTTCATTCCTTTTTTATCTGGACCATGTATTTCATGATGTCGTGGCTTGTATTTTATAGTATACCCGGTACTTCGATGCTAGGTGTAGACGCCGGTCTCACGGTTTTACTAGCCGGAACCCTGGCTATCATTATTCCCGTTCCCGGAGGGGTGGGCACCTTTCATACGATTGTACCCGCAGCATTGTTGCTTTACGGGGTTTCTGAAGTTGATGGGCTTACGTACGCATTAATATCGCACAGCACTCAAATGCTGATGATTTTCTTGATAGGGGGCATTTCGCTGTTTTTAGGTGGGGCCATTGCCCGCAAAAATTTAAAAATCCTGTCATGAAATCTCCCGCATACCTAGAAAAAATACAAACCTTACCGGAAGTCCTTCGAAGGATAGGGGATTGGCGCGCTTTCGGTGAATCGATTGTTTTTACAAACGGATGTTTTGACATTCTGCATCCCGGTCATGCGGATTATTTGAGCAAAGCAGCAACCTTGGGTGATCGCCTCGTGATTGGTTTGAACAGCGACGCTTCCGTGAGTTCGCTCAAGGGAGATAATCGACCCATACAATCTGAATATGCGCGGGCGTCGATTTTAGCAGCTTTGTCATTTACCGATTTGATTGTTGTTTTTGATGCACCTACTCCTATAAAATTAATTACTGCCTTGATGCCGGACATCCTGGTAAAAGGAGGTGACTATTTACCTGAAAACATTGTGGGTTATGATGTCGTTACCCAATCAGGTGGAAAAGTCATGACCGTTGATTTTCTGCCGGGATATTCTACTTCTGCGATTGAAGAGAAAATCCGCAGGCAAGGCTGAAATTGACTTTTTTGAGTTCAGCAAAATACCTGACCGAATTTTAAGGACATAAATGCTGCATTTTTTTTCGGGAAAATCTTATCCAATGGATTACTACCATTGACGTATTTTTTCAAACGTTTGATTTGTAGTGTTTTATAATTATTGGCCTAGATTAATTGACAGACTTCAACAAGACTAGATTTATGAAATAGCAACAAAACTGCGGGTGGGCGTGAACGAAATGAGCGAACCGCTTTTTTTTCGGCTTAGAGGCGTTGGGTTTGTGCGACAAGAAAAGAAAAGCGGTTGGATTTCGTTCTTGATTTTCTTTGTTTACTTTCTTTCATCAAGGAAAGAAAGTAAAACCAGGTTATAGGGCTGGTAAGCCCTAATCGAAGAATACTCAACGTCAATTTTAATTAAATGCCGCCAGGTATTTTGTCTCGAACAGGCTATACTCAAGAAGTATGAAACAATAGACCTTGGGACATGTGTAATTCTCATGCTGATTCCAGGTTCAATCTCTGATAAGAGTTACCGTACCTGAAAATGTCTCCTCTTTGTTTGTGATTTTTGAGGTAAACCGATAAATGACATAATAAACCCCTGCAGGATGGGGTGCCCAGCTGTTGCTCATGAACCCATCCCAATGATTATATAAATTTCGGGATTCATACACGATTTCACCCCAGCGGTTATAAATGGTTACATAATAAGTAAAGCAAGTGCTGTCGAGTCCTGAAATTTTAAAAGTCCGATTGAGTTGATCGTCATCATTTGGGGTAAAAACATTGTACAAATTGAGTTCACTCAAATCGTTCCAGTATATGGAAATCATTCGACCTGATGAGTCGAAACAGAGACTATCGACATTCGATTGTCTGCGAACGAAGTAATCCCCTTTCTTGCTTATGTTATATCGAAGCAAGGTATCCCAAGGGGCATTTACGCTCAATTGCCAATAATCCTTTTGACCGGGCACTTTCCTTTTTGAATCAATTTTAAATTTCCCTTCGCAGGGATCTGTGTAAGTTTCAAAATCCATCTCCGGTTTTTTGCGAAGCTTGATCGGTACCACGAAACTATCAGCATCACGGCAACCCAGTGTATCAGAAAAAAAGATTTTAAAGTCATAATCACCAGACTTCAAATAAGTGTAGGTTGATGGGATGTTTTTTCCAAAATATACGCCATCCCCTGAATAGCCATCTACAAATAATCCGGCATTGACCGATTGTGTAATATCAATTTTTAATGGGGCACATCCCGTTCTCGGTGACACTTGAAATAAGGCAGAACCGTGCAAGGCAAACATGACTCTCAATGGAGTCTCCATTGAATCTGCACATGGACCGTTGTTAATTTTGAGTGAAAGGAGATAGTTTCCGGGCAAAGGGGCTACTAACGAAAAGGTGTCTTCAGATTTCGGGAAAATCGAATCGTTCCATTTCCACTCGTAAGTACCCGTTCCAACCGATAAGTCTTTAACATTTACCAAAGGACTGCAGAAAACTGTATCAGCTATAAAATGTGCTTTGGGAGTTTGATAAACCTTTATGGTGTCAGTATATTCATCTTGAATGTTACATTTGGTTGAATCGGTTACCCATAAACTTACGATATAAACACCGGGTTTGGAGTATAGATAGATTGAGGGGTCAGAATTGGTAAAGAAGCCTGAACTGTCTCCCATATCCCAATATCGATAAGGCGCCGGTGTACTTTTTTGGATGGGCGTTATGGAAAGTTTGTCACAAGCAATTTTATTAGGAAGGTCAAATTTGGCGAGAACAGAATCTGCTTTCAGTACTTTAATCCAATTATAGAAGGTATCGGAACATTCTGTTTTGGTTACTGTGAGCGTTACCTTATAGGAGCCCGGCTGTTTATAAAACCATTTTCCATTTTTCTGATTAGAAGTGTCAGAAGATATTAAGGTATCTCCGAAATCCCATAAATAAGCCGCATTGGGGCTGCTGAGGTTGTTAAATCTTACGGTATCTGAACAAGAAATGGGGTTGTTGGTGAAGTATGATTGAACGTCGAAAATGCAATCTTGCACATTGAATTGGTAATCGCGATGCGTTTCGCCGATTTTAACACCATTTCTGAATTCCTCCGCCAGAATACCCACCACAAATTGCCCGGTTTGATCCGGGAATACCCGCAATTCTCCGGTGAGACTGTCAATTTTCATTGGAGCCACATTATTCATGAAATTTAGGGTTGAAAAAGCCGGTTTTAAGACGATGGGTGAATAAGGAGGTTTCGAAGGGATTTTGGGTTGTGGTACCGTTGAGGATGCTCCGGAATAAGGAATGATGAGCGAATACACCAAAGAATCGTTGTCAGCATCGATGGCGGAATGGTCAAATACCAGTGGAGCATTGGTACACAGGAAGTTAGGAGGTAATTTTTTAAAGGCAGGACTGCTGTTGATTGGGGTGCTTTTTTGAGGTGGGATGAGGGTCCAATACGTGCTGCCGGTATTTCCGGGATTGACAATATTGGATATGGTATGATTTCGGCAACAGCGTTGGTAAGAGATGATGATGCCGGTATCTGCAATGGAAATTTTCTTATTATATATATACAGGTATTCATCTACGCAGGCATTTGAAGTGAAAGTAATGCAGTTGTAGTGTAACTCTTCTACCCTTCTGGAGGGACCGCGACGAATGGTATCTACGTCTAACAGTTGATGTGTGATGGCATTATAAAATCCGATGTAAGCGATGCTGTCTAATGCAATGGCATTTTTGTCCCCATTCACACAATCCATGAATAGTCTCAGCGTGATCTCATATTCCCC
>JBIIVF010000096.1:0-9760 GCA_044339595.1 Bacteroidia bacterium | reverse complement strand
TGTTATCAAACATCATATTCACAACATAAATATTAATGTAATGATCTGTAGGATAGTGGACAAGGCTGGTTAGTTCACTTTGTTTGTAGCGGTGCAAATTGCTGCTATCGCTGGCAATGCGGTTGATACCGTTAAACGAGGTACCGTCAGGCCGCTTTTTTGCCAAACAAAACTGAATGCCTGTGTTTATACTGTTTAATCCTGCATCATTTCGATAAATCTTATTGAGTATTTCCAACTGATGTTCAATCTGTACATCAGAAATGTTACTACTTTGACCAATTGTGTCTCCAGGCAAATGTATGATATGTACCACCACCGGCAACAAATAATTGGCCTGCGGGCATTGACCGCCTCCTTGCAGACAATTTTCGCATGACCCCGGACTTGGTAGATGATTATCTCCGGGATTATGATGGGGTAAAATGTTTCAAAGCAGCCACATGCGAAGCCCGTGCTTGGTAATATTCCATTGGGTTGTTTGATTTTAAACTATCTAGGTCGTCATCAAATCCACAGAATTGGGCTGAAACAGAGAATGGAAAAAACAAAATTGTTGCTAAAAATGTGATGAAGACAGAATGTGGCATCATGAGAATTTTGGGTAAATATAGAAATAATTTTCATTCTCGATAGAGAATAATAAGTTTTTGAGGTAATACTCAACATTGTTGAGTGGGTAATCAACATTATTGGGCAAGTATAATCGGAAGAGAATTGAAAAGATTGAGAGTGAATGCAGGTTATTCAAGCTATGAAAATTTCGCATTTGATCATGAAGTGAGTAGCAGTTATTACTGGAAGGTAGAGAATGGTAAGGTTAACCTAAGCATATCGTACTTAATAAAAATTCTTGAATTCCACAATTTGGACTTATTATCATTTTTTAAAATTGTTGATCTGAGTATTCGCAAATGAGTATATTTGTCTTGTGCGGTTTGTATTTATCTTTTTTATATGTTTTTTATCGTCGTTGGTATCTTTAGCTCAACAATTTGAAACTAACACTAATGGAAATCAGTTAAATCACTGGATATTCGGAGATAGCGTGTATCTATATTTTGGTATGGACTCTTTAAATACCAAAACAATCAACTTTAATAGTCGAGAGGCATCAGCAACAATAAGTATTGGAGATTCTCTGATATTATACGGATCACCAACAACATTATGGAGTATAAGGAATCAAAAAAAAATCACTGGATTACCTGGTCACACTTCCTCAACACAAGGCTCCTTGTTCCTAAATACTGATTCATGCATATTGTTTTTTGTTTCAAATGAAAATAATTTTAGATTTAATAACAAACTTATATCTTTTGAATTAAATACATGGGATTCGATAGTGAATAGTAAAATGTTACTAGATTCTTGCACGGAACAACTTTCCTCTGTAAATCATCAAAATAATAAAGACGTCTGGCTATTTACACATAAATCCATCAATGATGAGTTTAATGGTTTTCTGGTGCAAGAAAAATTACTTTGTTGTCCAATCAGAACAAAAATAGGTGGGAATTATTCTAAAGGATTTTACACACCAGCATTCAACGGCTATCAAATTAAATTTTCTCCTTCTGGGAAACTAATTTGTGCAATAAGGTCAGAATCTGATCAAGCAGCCAATGCAAGAATGGATTTATTTAAATTTGATGGAGAATCAGGTGAAATCAAAGACAACATTTACTTAAATATGATAAATCCAGTTCGAGTCTCTTTTTCTCCAGATGAATCGAGAATTTATGTTAGCAATAATAGGATAACGCAGTTAACTTTATCAAATTGGAATCATGTCGATATAAACAATTCTCAAACTTTGGTTCTAAATGTTCAAAATTATTGGATCGGGGACATGCAAATATCGAAGAAGGGAACAATACTATATGCGGTTTCAGACTCTTCATTTCTAGGCGAAATTAAATATCCTAACAATTTTGGTGATAGTTGTAAATTGAATAAGAAAGCTGTCAGTTTAAATTATGGCAAATGTAACTACGGCCTCCCCAACTTCAACGCTTCCTATTTCTATACCCCAAGTATAGACTTTGCTTATACAGAAGACTGTTGGAACCATGCCTATAATTTTGAAGGCAGAGATACTTTTGATGCCGATGGCTACCAATGGGTTTTTCAAAAAGGAAGCTACCGAGATTCTGTTTTAACCAAACACTGCAACTACCAATTCCCGGATACCGGAATGTGGTTAGTAAGCCATATTGCCTGGAACACAAGCCGTTCAGATACTGTCACCAAAACACTTACGCTTCGTTCTAAATGGCAACAAGATTTGTTAGGGAGAGACACGTTTTATTGCTCCGGTGACACAATGTTCCAACTCACATTGAAAGCCCCGCCCAACATGCACTGCATTCACTGGAACGGCGAAGAACCCAACTTAGATGAAGACCTCGGCCCCATTGTAGATTACAACCATTTTCATGTAGATTCTCTTCTGGTTGATACCGCAGGTACCTACCTCGTTAAGCTCACCAACAAAACTTTTTGTCAGTTATACGACACTTTGGTGGTTGAAGAAAAACCCAAGCCTGCAAAACCGCTCATCAGTTACAATACTGGTGAGCTTGCCAGTACAGTAGTTGCCGACCGATACAACTGGTATCTGAATGATACTTTCTTTTTAACCACTTCTGAAAGATCGATCATTCCTTCAAAAAGTGGAACGTATCAATTGGTTTTAACCAGTGAATTCGGCTGTAAAAGTGATAAGTCTGACAGCTTTTTTCTTTCATTGGGAATCTCAGAAAAGAGCGAAAAAGATCAATCTTTTTTGATCTATCCCAATCCGGGTGATGGATTGTTCAATATCAAAACCAACCTCAACCAATATGAGTTAGAAATTTATGATGCAACCGGCAGAAAAGTAAAGGAAGACAGAAATTGTTCTTCATTTAGGCTGAATGTGCCGGGTAATTATGTGGTGGTAATTAAAACGGAAGGTGAGAGATTTAGTAGGGTGATTTCGGTGAAATAACTGGAAATGTGGTTGATCAGCTACATGCCCGATTGCCGTCCCTAAGAAACATTTGTCTCGGGAACAACATCAAAAAGTCACTTAGAAAAGCTGAATTTTCTTATCTTCGTTTCAAAGATTCTAACAATGATAACTAAGAAACAACTGACCTTGACTCTTGAACAGTTTCCAGATGAGTTCACTTTGGAGGAACTTATTGATAAAATTATTCTTCTAGACAAGATGGAAAGAGGAAACCAACAATCAGAGAGAAACGAAGTTTTGAATGAGGAGGAAATTGAAATGAAAAAATGGTTCAAGTAAAATGGACGAATCTTGCCATTGAAGATCTAAAGGGAATTTATGATTATATCTCAAGAAATTCTGTAAGGTTTGAGAAAATATAAACCATTAAATTAAAAATAAGAACAAATATTCTGAAACGATATCCATTAGCAGGGAAACCGGTTCCGGAGATGAATAATGAGATGCCGAAACAATTCACATTTTGACTATTCATCATTCCGCTAGGGATTTAACGAGGCGACCACTAGATTAACCGTTATTTTCCAAAATTGTGCAAGAGACGACAGACTGACTCGGAGCACAACAAAGGGCGGGTAATTATCTAGTGGTAATTAAAACAGAAGGTGAGAGATTTAGCAGGTTAATTTCGGAGAAATGATGATAAGAAAAAGCGGCCGAAAATGAATTCATCATGAATAGCTCAAACTATCAAAATTCAATCATTTAAAAATCTTACAAAAAAAAAAGACCGTCTCTCGACAGTCTTTTGTGCACCCATCAGGGCTCGAACCTGAAACCTACGGTTTAGAAAACCGTTGCTCTATCCTGTTGAGCTATGGGTGCGTCCGGATTTTCATCCAAAAAAAGAGAGGCCGGGGCCTCACTTTTTTGTCGGGGTGGCAGGATTCGAACCTACGACCTTCTGCTCCCAAAGCAGACGCGATACCGGGCTACGCTACACCCCGAAAATTAGGATTACTGAGTTACCCTGCGGAGAGGGCGGGATTCGAACCCGCGGTACCCGTTTCCAGGTACGACAGTTTAGCAAACTGCTCCTTTCGGCCTCTCAGGCACCTCTCCTTTCCTTAAGAGGGTGCAAAAATAGAACTTTTCATGATTATACCATAATTTTTTTTAAGCCGTTTTTTTGACACTAATCAGAGATTAATTCCTGCTTTTTATAGAATTTCTTCTTAATCTTGCCTGACAAACCATGGCAAGCACTCAAAAGAACTACCTGTTCAGAAACATCAAAATCTACGGCTCTACCGAATGGCTCGCCGAGAATAAGAAAAAATACCGCTCTGTTTTTGACGAATCAGAAAGCAGCTACGTGTATTGCGAATTTTCTTTTTTTAACCTGCACTTCAAACGCAAAGACTGGAACCTCAACCTCCATCTGAAATGTTTTGATCAGGATAAAAAAGAAATCTGCGACCTCAATTGCGAAAGAGAGATTTCTCAAAACAACCATACTATTTACGTGCGTGAAGGCTGGGGAACCCGCACAGCGGGTGGGTACTGGAAAAAAGGGGTCTATAAATGGGAGGCCTGGATAGAAAATGAAATGGTGGCCGAAAAACATTTCTACATTCAAGAATACGGCCCCTTGAAAGAGAGCAGCACCCGCCCCTACTTCGATATTCAATCTATCAAGCTTTATGAAGGTCCGGATGCCAACGTAAACATCGAACAACGGAAGTATTACAGCACCTTCAACATCAATTATACCCGATATGTGTGGGCAGAATTTAATGCCCTTAACCTGATCAACAATGTTCAGTACTGGACCTGCGAACTCACGTTCAATTTCAGAACATCCGCCCATCTACTCAAAGGCAGCATCTCGAAATTGTTCTTTGTGTATCCGCAGGACAAAGAATTTTCGCTCACCATCGGTTGGGGTTCTGATAATATCGGAACCTGGATGAAAGACACCTACTATGTAGATATACTTTTCATGGACAAACTCATCGCCACCAAAGCCTTCAAAATCGGCGATGACTATGTTGAAGCCAAAGAAACAGATTTTCAAATTACCAAATCCAGAACCGACGATGGTACGGTGGTTCAAACGCTACAAGGCAAACCGAATGTCTCCGATGACAGCATCGAAGGCATCATGGAAGAGCTGGAAAGTTTGATTGGGTTAGGCGATGTAAAAAGCAAAGTAAGAGAATACAGCCATTACCTGAGTTTTATCACCCTCAGAAAAGATAAAGGGTTGGAAGAATCTGAACCCATCAGCTTGCATGCTGTTTTCAAAGGAAATCCGGGAACGGGAAAAACCACGGTAGCCCGTAAGCTTGGTAAAATTTACAAGAAACTCGGCTTGCTTTCAAAAGGACATGTACACGAAGTAGACCGCGGAGATTTGGTGGCTGAATTCATTGGCCAAACCGCGCCAAAAACCAAAGCCGCCATCAAAAAAGCCAAAGGAGGCATTTTATTTATTGATGAGGCGTACTCCCTTGCACGCAAAGATGATGACGCCAAAGACTTTGGAAAAGAAGCCATTGAAATATTGCTCAAAGAATTGTCAGAAGGAGAAGATATTGCCATTATAGTAGCGGGATATCCACAAGAAATGGATGTTTTCCTTGAATCTAATCCCGGTTTGAAATCAAGATTCAACATGGTTTACAATTTCCCCGATTATGTGCCACAGGAGCTGATCCAAATTGCTGAATATTCTGCAGAACGTCGTGGAGTTAGAATGAATCCGGAAGCTAAAGAAGCCTTGTATAAAAAGTTGGTTTCTGCCTACCGCGATCGGGATGAATTTTTCGGAAATGCCCGATTGGTGAATTCTTTGATTGATGAATGCAAGATGAACCTCGGATTGCGCGTGATGGAAGTGGCCAATCCCGCTTCATTAACCATGGATGAGCTTTCTACCCTCACTTTGGCGGATGTAGACAAGCTCAGCGTTAAAAAATCAAAACTCTATGCCGATATTCCTATTGATGAGGAACTGCTCAAGGAATCTGTGACCAAGCTTCAACGTATGATTGGTTTGGAAAGCGTAAAAAATGACATCGAAGACCTGATCAAATTGGTGCGTTACTATAAAGAGACCGGCAAAGATGTGAGAGATGCGTTTTCTCTTCATACCGTATTTACCGGAAATCCGGGTACCGGAAAAACCACTGTAGCCAGAATTCTTGCTCAAATCTATAAGGCACTCGGCATTCTGGAACGCGGTCATTTGATCGAATGCGACCGTCAGACTTTGGTGGGTGGATATGTGGGACAAACCGCCATCAAAACCGGAGAAATCATCGAAAAAGCAATGGGCGGTGTGTTATTCATCGACGAGGCCTATTCATTAACAGAAGGAGGAAACTCTGATTTTGGAAAAGAAGCCATTGAAATTATCCTGAAAAGAATGGAAGATCATCGTGGTCAATTCATCGTGATCGCTGCGGGATATACTGAGAATATGCGACGTTTTCTGGAGTCGAACCCGGGTCTTAAATCTCGTTTCGACAGAACTTTCTTCTTTGCCGATTTCAACGAAAAAGAACTGCTTCACATCGCCGAACATCAACTTTCTGAAAACGGCCTGAAAACAAGCGAAGAGGCCAAAACCAAATTAACCGAATTGATGGCCGGCATGTATGAAGGCAGGGACAAATATTTTGGAAACGGTCGGGCAGTGAGAAAAGTGGTGGAAGAAGCCATTCGCAGGCAACACCTGAGGATGAGCGGCATACCTGCCAACGACCGGAATGAAGAAATGATTCATACCGTCATTCCTGAAGATTTCAAGGAAATAGATGTGATAAAAATCGCCCATGAAAGAATGTCCGGAGGAATAGGATTTAAACAGAACGGTTGATATTTATACACATTGCCTTCATTTTCGTTGAAAACGCTATCTGATCAGGATTTACCTTTGCAGCGTTCATGAGCGGTTCTATTCTCATTTTACTCATTTTATTTGCACTCGCGAGCATCGTATTGCTCGCGTACTACCTCCTGGTATTTAATAAAGTTTCACGGTTTAAAGCTCCATCGCCTAAATCCGGCAAAGAATACCCCCCGGTTTCAGTGATCATTTGTGCCAGAAACGAAAAAGAAAACCTCGAAAAATTTCTTCCGTCTGTTTTAGATCAGGATTATCCTGAATTTGAAGTAATTGTGGTGGATGATGGTTCCTGGGAGGGCACTCATGACTTTCTCGATGAGCTTGACAAGTTGGTTCCTCATTTAAAGGTGGTAACCCTTAACATTGAAGAACGATTTCATCGCGGAAAAAAATTTGCGGTTACCATGGGGATCAAAGCTGCCAAACACAACCGTTTGCTGCTAACCGATGCGGATTGTCAACCGGCCACCCCACACTGGATTACGAGCATGATGAATGCGATTGATGATAAAACAGACATCATCATTGGTTATTCTCCCTACAAAAAAGGATGGGCACCCCTCAATTGGTTTATTCAATTTGAAACGCTTCACACTGCCTTGCAATATCTCGGTCATGCACTCAATGGTATGCCCTACATGGGTGTGGGACGAAATCTGAGTTATACCCGCGATTTGTTCTTTAGACGCAAAGGATTTGCCAGACATCAACATTTGCTTTCCGGTGATGACGATTTATTTGTGAACGAATGCGCCACACCTGAAAACACGCGTGTACAGATTGTAAAAGAAAGTTTTGTAGAAACCCTCCCGAAAAAGAACTTCAAACGTTGGTGGAAACAAAAATCACGTCATCTCAGCACCGGCAATCACTACAAACTCAAGCATAAATTCTGGCTTGGTTTATATGCCTCCATGCACCTTTTATTTTATGGAACGTTCGTTGCCTTGCTGATTATGGGTTTCGATTGGCGCATATTGCTCGGCATCTTCGGATTCAAAACATTGCTTCAATATGTGGTGTTCGTTCCGGCCGCCAGAAAACTGGAAAGCACCAGACCTTTGGTGATGTTGCCCTTGCTCGATATGGTTTTTGTTTTCTATAATGTATTTGTAGGCGTACGAAGTATTTTCATAAAACCTGAAAAATGGAGCTAATCTTATCTCATTTCCCCGGCCTTACGGATCGGCAAATCTCTGATTTTGAGAAGTTGGAATCCCTTTATCAAGATTGGAACAGTAAAATCAACGTTATATCAAGGAAGGATATGGATGGCTTGTACGAAAAACATGTCTTGCATTCTTTGTCCATCGCCGGATTTTTTGAATTTAGCCCCGGAATGAAAATATTGGATATCGGCACAGGAGGTGGTTTCCCCGGAATTCCCTTGGCCATATTGTTTCCTGACGTTCAATTTTCTCTTTCTGATTCCATTGCCAAGAAAATCGTGGTGGTAAAAGACATTGCCGAAGTCCTGGATCTGAAGAACGTACAAGCCTTTGCCAGTCGTGCTGAAGCGGTCGAAGGTCATTTTGATGCAGTGGTGGCGCGTGCTGTAACCCGTTTGGCGCCCTTATATGCTATGATTGAAGGAAAGCTAAATCAATTTTCGGATGACCAAAAAGCCCATGGATTGATTGCCTTGAAGGGTGGAGATCTCGATGAGGAAATTGAGGAATTTTTAGATGTTTTTCCGGACCTTTCTGTGGATCTTTATCCCATTTCTGAAATCTTTGAAACGCCTTTTTTTGAAACCAAAAAAGTGGTTCACGTCCACGCGTAAACCTAATTAAGGATTCACTTCAATTTCCTTCACCTGACCGTTCCACCGGAAGGTCAGAATGGTTTTTTCGGTGAGAAAGGAAATATCAAAGCACAACTCCTTTACAAAATACGCCAGACAAGCCTGCTCTGTAAAATTTATGCTAGCGGTTCGTTTTGGAGGTAAACTTTTAGAGGCCACATTTGAAATCCACAACGCAAAATCTCTATCCGGATCGCAGCCGCTAAAACCAATTTTTAAGGTGAGCCTTCCTTTTTGAACGGAATGTTCGATGATATTGTAGCTTGGTTGACGGGCGAATGAATCTTCCGGAAAAGAGAGAACCGGAACACTCATTCCATCGCACGGCTTTGCAGTCACTTCCTTTAAACAGGTTAAGTGGATGGTTTGACCGGCCATACAGGTATTGATTTCATTTTCATTTTCAAATCCAAAATTGATCTGCGTGCCATCTTTCCAATTGTATTTCTGCTGATCAGCAGCGATGGGAACAAGCTTGCTTCCATCTTCTTGTTCAATGATCCACTTACAACCATCTAAGCCGGTATGGTCAACCACGGTACCCTTTTGATCGCAGATATTGATCAGTTTGGGATCCCTGCTCAAACAACTGCTTAGGAATACGATTGCAAAAATAAAAGGGAATAACTTTGATAAAGACGTATTCATGATGTTTAGGATTTTTGATTTAATAACTTGTTCCAGTAATCCTGATGGCCTTTCGGCAACTGCCGGGCATATTGTAGGTAAAATAGAATTCCTTCCTTTTCCCTTTTGTGGATTTCGTTCTCAATTTGAATATGGCGGTTTTCTGTATCAAGTTGCGGATGCACGATTCGTGGTAATAATTCCCAGGAAAGACTAAAATAAGTAACGGCAAGTCTCAGTGCTCCAACCCAAAACAATGAATCTTTAGCCGGCACCCGCATCGACTCAATTTCATACTGATGTCCTTGCAATTCATACCGCAATGTAGTGAGATTCATGGCTATCCCTTGACTATCTTTACCTTCATTTTTGGGCACAAATGCACTGTAACTTTCTTCCATGTTTCTCAACAAGGTGTCACATTTGAGTCGATAATGGGTGGATTTATCCGCCTTTGAAC
>JBIIVF010000095.1:0-9805 GCA_044339595.1 Bacteroidia bacterium | reverse complement strand
ATCAAGCTTGGAATGGCTTCTGGAGGACACGTAAAATATTCAGTTTCTCACTCCTTCGCCCTAAAGTTAAATGCCAACTTTGGCACCTTGAAAGGTGGAAGATTCGATCCAAACATTGGAAAAAATGGCAATAGACAATATAACACGGATGTTCCCGGTGGTACCAACGTTAACGACCCGGGGAATCAAGCTCCAGGAATCGACAATTATACCTTTCTAAATAATTTTAGGGAGGTCAACATTAATACTGTTTTCACCTTAGGCAATATATCTTTCTTGCAACCTGTGCGAAAAACTCAGGTGTTCTTGTTTTTAGGATTCGGTGCAATTTGGTCTAATGTGGTAGGTAATTGGGGGTCAGGTGAGTTACCCAACTACGAGAACATAAACCCACGGCCTACCTATGAAGGGAGAAACTTTTCTGTTCCTTTTGGAGTAGGTATCAAAAGAAATTATAGCCCATGGCTTGATTTGGGTTTAGAATTCAGAGAAAACTGGAACAGAAGCGATAATCTCGACGCTTTCAGCTTCAATACTTGGAGAAACAGGACTACGGATTATTATACTGTTTTAACCCTTCAAGCTTCTATAAAACTAGGCACTAAAGGTCGTCTAGACCATTACGATTGGATAAATCCTATTGAAAGCATCTACGAAACCATGGATTCATTCGCAAGCGTTCAAACCAAGGTGAATGCCATTTCACAGGATCAAGACAATGATGGTGTGTCCGATTATTTCGATAAAGAACCTGAATCTGAAAACAACATAATGGTTTATGGAAGTGGCGTAGTGGTAGATTCAGATCGAGATGGTGTACCAGATTTTAAAGACGATCAAATATTTACAGAAAAAGGTGCGCCTGTGAATGAAAAAGGGGTGATGGATGATGCCGATAACGACGGTGTGCCTGATTATAGAGACGAAGACCCTACCACTCCAGCAGGATCCGGAGTGACCCCAACCGGTAGAGCCATTAAAAGTGGTGGTGGATGTTGTGATTGTGAAGATTTGATTCTTCCGGCCATCATTTTTGATGAAGGAAGTGCGAAGGTAAAACCTGAATTTTATGGAGTATTATACAGTGTAGCTTCTAAGATGAAAGAATGTCCGGATTTGAAAATTGTAACCGCCGGTTACTCTTTAAGAAGCAAATCAGGAGAACAAATTTCCTGGAAACGTTCCAATGCTGTGATTGATGTTTTGAACAAAGAATATGGCGTATCAAGAGATCGCTTTATCATCGATTACAATGCAAAAAAGGATGCAACCAAAGAATATAACAACCGTCGCATTGATTTGAAGAAAGCCGGTGCTAACGAGAAAGGCACTTCTAATCCACCTGCTCCATTTCCTGGAAGTAAATAATATTTAAATCTGCACGCTTGTGCAGATGAACAAAAATCCGGCTTGAACATCAGGCCGGATTTTTTTGTTATATGATATAGATTCGCGATGTTAGGAAGATTCGCGAAGCATCTCGAATCTACTGGTGCCCTCTGTATTGATTCCGAATTACATTGGCCGTTTGGTTCACGATCGGACCGGTAAACAAAATAAACAAATCCTGTGCTGATGGCGGTGGCAATTCCCTGCGATTGGTCAATCCTATCTGTTCTTTGTTCAAGGCGCGTTCATCCCCGTTAAAATATGCCCAATTAGATCTCCAAACATAGGTGCCCGGAATTTTCTCTTGTCGAATTAAAGAGCCATCCGATGAATTGGTAATTCTGAGATCGAGCAATCCGGAACTTAAGACCGTTTTGTCAAACGTGTGAAGTTTGGCTTTAACGGTTCCATAAATGGGCTTTTTCCCATCCTTCACATCGGTTTCACCAATTTTTACACTGTCGCGTTTCAGTTCCTCCACCAATTCTTTGGTATGGGTTTCACCTACCACAAAATCATCAAATCCCAATAAAATAACCTCATCAATGGGGGCGGTAATGTTATCTTTCTCACCATAAAAACGCACAAAGGTATAATTGAGTCGTTTTGCATTTTCCAGAATGGCCGAAGCGAAATAATCCCCATTCACGGCAAAGCGGTTTCTCGACATAGGCAACATGCGAATCTGAACATTGATGGTTCCGGCCTCCCTTGATTTGAAAATCCAATCATCGATACCCGGATATCCGGGCGAAAAGTCCTTGGCCTTGATAAAATTATGGTAAGCATTCCGGCTTTGCATAATGGTCTTCTGAGACATCAAACGTATGCCCTCACGTATGTGATAGGCTGATGCATTGGCCCGAGCTTCAGACTCCTCCTTTTGAAAATTTGAAGCATCCGGAATGATTTCCATGCATGCCGGACAAGATTGAATTAAGTTACCGTTTGCATTGAGCACTTGATAATGATATGCAATAACATCCCACTTTAGAGAATCTCCTGATATCAAGGCCTGATCAATCATCTTCAAATGGCTTTGCAGGGAGTATTTGTAAGCGCTTGCCAAAATATCATCCGCCTTTTTATGATCCGGATTCTGTTTAAGTCGCTTTACCGATTGTGCGATAGCAACATCATAATTACCAGAATCCAACTGCTTTTTTCCAGACTTACAGGAAACTGAAAATAACACCGAAAAAGTCAAAATTGAGTAAACGATTGATTTCATAAGCTGTTTTTGGTTTGCGGATGCTAAATTTGTTCCAATCCGTTTTATTTTATTTAAAGCCCCATCAAACATACAATTTTGTAAGCAGAGAAAATCTGATCAAATTTAAACCGTATAAAATATTCGTCATAACGTAATTCAAAGAAGCTCAGATCTACATCTACCCATGAAGCTACCCATCTTGGTTGTATTTATCTTGTTCGGAGCACGTTTGTTCGGTCAATCCGTTACACCCAATATCCATTGGTTAGACTCCTTTAAATTGCCAAAAGACGACTATTTTTTCCATAAAGTTAGCAGGTCAGACAGCGGCACACATATCGAAGCAGAGGGTAAAAAGCATTATTATTCATTTTTGGTTCAGGATGGAAAACTGATTAGGGAGATGCACCCCAAAGCGAAAAGAGAATACTGGCTATATCTAGGGCAAGACGCATACGGACTTCGATTCATCGCCCGAAAACATGTCGAAAAAAACATTCATCAAATTTTCTTAAAGGAGGAAAATGCGAAAGAAATAGGGGTCTTTACTTTCAAAGAAAATCCTGAAAGACCTTCCACCATCGAAATTATAGAAAGTGACTCGATCGTACATGTCATTCTCCTTCCTTCCGGAAAGTTTAACGACAGTGCCCAAATTATGCATGCTGCCATTACTCCTCGAGGTGAGATTTCACGACATTATTATGCGTTGGGAGAATTAAGTCGGCTTACCGAAATCACTCAAGTACATTTCAAATCAGATCAAGCCGAATTTTTGATTAAAAGTTATCGAATCAATAAAATTGAAAAAAGAGGTTTTAACCGCAATTACCAATGCAAGATTATAAGGATAGAGCTCTCGAATGCCGAATCAAGCTCCTTTCAAATTCCTTTGATCGATTCCTTTTTTTATCCGAAAATTAAATATGCACCGGAATTGAATGAAATCTACGGGGTATACGGGCTGAATACTGGAAACAAAGCACTTGGAATGTTTATCGTGAATCTTATCGATACCACGATCATTCATTATCCATTTGATAAACAAACAGTACTCAGATCTAAGAAAAAAATAGAGCCGTGGAAAAGAAACAGCATTTACTCTTTGCATCCGGATATGGTTCTAAAACAAGGCGAAAACCATCTCTATTTCTTTGAGCAGTATTTTGTAAAACTCGTGGGCGGACCGGCAGAAAATCCCATATTCAATTTTAACTACAACCATGTGATTGTAGCCAACAAATCTGTTACTGGTCAGGTTGTTTTCAATGTAATTCCAAAATATCAAAAGACTTTTAATGATCAAGGTCAGATATCTTCTTATCAAGTGTTGAATGGCAAAAACAGCTCTTTTGTTGTTTTTAACAGTGGATTGAAATATCAAAAACACCCTTACCGAACTTATGGATCGCAAGAATTAAAATATCTCTATGCACTATCATTGAATCAAATCGATATAAACAAAGTGATGCAGATAGACCATAACCCGCTTCTATCCGCACTTATGATTTTCGAAGGAAAGGGGCAATACCGGGTGTTTTCTTATCGCAAAAGGATGTTAAGAACAGGTTTGCTTCAACTAAACCCAATCAGTCCTTAAAACAAAACGAGCATAAACGACGATTTGGGTTATACCTAATAAGTCGTTCGTAAATAACGCAGCTAAAGAACGATTTGGGTTACACTGAAGCCTTCACAATATCCATAAAACTCCTCGATTCGAGGGCAGCTCCTCCAATCAATCCCCCATCGATATCTGCACATGAAAATAATTCATGCGCATTGGAAGACTTCACACTTCCGCCGTACAAAATTCTCATGGCATCTGCTGCAGGTGCACCATACTTTGTTTTCACCAAGTTTCTGATAAAAGCGTGCATTTCTTGAGCTTGTTCGGTGCTTGCGGTAACTCCGGTACCAATGGCCCAAACAGGTTCATAGGCAATTACAATCTTATGCAATTTAAAGGCATCCACATGAAACAAAGAATCAATGAGTTGATTCCGGACGGTCTCAAAATGTAGGTTTGATTGTCGTTGGTCGAGTGTTTCACCACAACAACAGATGACATTTAATCCTGAATCCAATCCTCTGTCGACCTTTGCTTTGAGCACATCATGGTTTTCACCGAAATATTGTCTTCGCTCAGAATGCCCAATTAAGGTATGACTCACATCGAGTGACAACAACATCTCTGCTGACACTTCTCCTGTATAGGCTCCATCTTTAAACTGGGACACATTTTGAGCACCTGTCTGCAGATCAGAATCTTTCGACAAGGACGCCACCACCGATAAAAATGGATACGGCGGAAATAAAATCACCTCTGTATCGGCAATCATTTCATTTTTCATCATCCCTTTTATCTCTGTCACCAATTCCTTTGCCCTATTCAGGTTGGTATTCATTTTCCAGTTGCCGGCTACAATTTTTTTGCGAATCATATTCAATTATTTTTTTTGGTTTTCCCAATTTCGATATTGAGCAGTTTGCTCAAATACATTTTCTAACATCGATTTTTCTGCATCTCCGAAATGCAGTCCTCTGCGTTCATAAACCCTTTCGGCTACTTCAAAAGCCTTTTTCAGTGCAAATGTTTCAAACCCGGAGGCGCCGCCCCAGGCAAAAGAAGGAACAAAATTTCTTGGGAATCCGCTGCCAAAAATATTGGCCGAAACCCCTACCACTGTTCCGGTATTAAACATGGTATTGATGCCGCACTTACTATGGTCACCCATAATGAGACCGCAGAATTGCAAACCGGAATTGTCAAATCTTCCGGATGCATAATTCCAAAGCTTTACCATTTCGTAATTATTCTTCAGATTAGAGTTATTGCTGTCTGCTCCCAAATTGCACCACTCCCCAATCACCGCATTGCCCAAAAATCCGTCATGTGCTTTGTTGCTATAGCCCAAAAATACTGCATTATTGACTTCACCACCTACCTTGCAATGTGGACCAATGGTGGTAGGTCCATAAATTTTTGAAGCCATTTTGAGGGTCGATTGCTCGCCTAATGAAAAACCACCTCTCACGTGACTTCCTTCCATGATTTCTGCATCTTCCCCCAAATAAATAGGACCATCCAAGGCATTTAAAGTTGAACAAAGCACTTTCACCCCCGGTTCGGCAAATATCCGGTGCTCATGAATGAGTGTATTTGTTCCTTCAATATTGGCTGAGGTTCTTCTGTGTGTGAGTATTTCAAAATCCTTCTCCAATTCCTGACCATTAAGCCGAAACAAATCATAAGGTCTTTCGAGTATCGAATAGGGCAAGCTGTAATCTGATATTTTAAAAATCAGGTTAGTAGAGGCTAAATATGAGGTATCACCATGATAACCCAATAGCTCTCCATCCTTTCCGATCAAGGCTTCGCCGTTGTTCAATTGTAAAAGTTGATCGATGATACGTGCATCCGGTAAAAGTCTACCGTTTACCCTCAATGTAGAAGTTCTGTCTAAGGATGGAAAAAGGTGGTTTAAATATTCAGGCATATCGAAGAAAACCTGAAAACCGGTGCGTTTTTCCCATTTTTCGGCGATGGTCAATGTGCCGACCCTCAAAGCACCCGCCGGTCTTGTAAATAATAAGGGGAATAGATTTTCCCTTTTGTTATCGTCGAATAATACCATAAGCACAAAGTATCATAAAAAAACAAAGCCTTCCAAAAGAAGGCTTCATTATTAAAGTATTTTGAGAAGAAATATTATTTCTTGGCGTAACGCTTGTTGAATTTATCGATTCTACCTGCAGTATCTACAAGGTTAGATTTACCCGTGTAGAAAGGATGCGAAGTGTTCGAAATTTCAAGTTTATATAATGGATATTCATTGCCATCTTCCCATACCACTGATTCTCTGGTTTCAACAGTTGATTTAGTAATGAAAGAATGATCGTTCGACATGTCTTTAAACACGACCATTCTGTAATTTGAAGGATGAATTTCTGGTTTCATGCTGATTGTTCTCTTAAATGGTTGCAAATGTAAAATTAATTTATGCAAATTCCAAACAAAGACCTTTTGAAAACAAAAGTGCGTCCGATTTCACTCTAATTTAACATGAGACTTACCGGTTATTAATGACGCCTTTGAGTTTGGATCATAAAAATGATCATGGCACTTTTTAGAAATTAAATAACATACATACCTGTTTATCTTATCGTTATGGATTCTAATAACGAATTGGGGGTTAAAGATTCGAGACTAATCCTTACTATTGCTAAATCATAACATTCTATTAACATTTGCCGTCGTCCTTTAAGACATATCTGCTTCGTTTGACCTTCTTATTGACCCTCATGCTAGTTTTGAGGTTGTTTTTTGTATGGTACAACCTGAATCAACTTCCCGATGGGGATTGGTCAGGCTGGATTTTCAGCTTCCTAGGTGGGTTTCTATTCGACTGGATTTTTTGTTGGTACGCCTACCTACCCCTGCTCTTTCTCACTTGGTTTGAGGATAAGATACCCACTTTCAGCCATATCGGTAAGGTCTATACCCTGATTGTTTCTTTTTTTCTCATTCTGTTATCCACCATCGATACCCTATTTTTCCCTTTTTCAAAGGTGAGAACCGGTGCAGAATTGCTGAATATGGGAGGAGAGAATAATATTTCTCTATTCGTTTATGTTTTTGATTACTGGTGGGCGGTAATTTGGATCCTGTTGGTCGTTTTTGTTTTGTGGAAATACTACCCCAAATTAACCAATTCAAAAAACAACCGTTGGAAACATGCACTTTTTCTACTGATGATACCAATCGGGATTTTTGTCGCCCGCGGTGGAACCCGATTAAAACCTTTGCATTATACCGATGCCATCCTCTTCGCCCCAAATGGCCCCTGGCCCGTTAGCCTGAACTCCGGACTCGTTTTTGCACAATCTTTTTTAGGCGATGATGGTCGAATTTTTGCAGAATCGATTCCTAATGCCCTGCCCCTGCAAGAAGACGTGCAGCAATTCTCAAAGACGGCTCAACCTTACAATGTGTGTCTGATTGTGCTTGAAAGTTTTGGAAAAGAATATACAGGCAAGAATGGGCTTGGGCGCCCATCTTACACCCCCTTTCTGGATAGTTTAACAGAAAAATCCCTGTATTTCGATCATTTCTATGCCAACGGATTGAAATCAATGGATGCAGTTCCGGCGATTTTCGCTTCTATTCCAGCCTTGTTTAACAAGCCATTGATTACCTCATCTGCTGCGGGAGAAAGATTCACAGGCATGGCGGCATGTCTCAAAAAAATGGGATACCAGAGTGCCTTTTTTCATGGTGCGGATGAAGGTTCCATGGGATTTAAACCTTTTTTGCTGCGTTGTGGTTTTGACCGTTATTATAGTAAAAATGATTTCAAAGGGAAACCGGAGGATGCAGATGGTCAGTGGGGTATTTTTGATGAACCTTTTTTTCTATACAGCACCCGTGAAATGGATCAGATGGAACAACCCTTTTTAACAGGCATTTTCACGTTGAGCAGTCACCATCCTTATACCATTCCAAATCAATATGCCGGTGAATTTCAAGAAGGCACTTTGCCCATTCATAAGAGCATTCAATACGCGGATGATGCTTTAAAGAAATTTTTCATAGAAGCAGCCAAACATCCGTGGTTTGAAAATACCATTTTCATTCTCACAGCAGACCATACCGCCATGAATGAAACTGCCCGATATCAAAATCCGGCCGGAAGATATGAAATACCGCTCCTCATTTATTCAGAAAAACTTCAGTTTAAAGGTCATTCGGAGAAGACCGGCCAACACATCGACCTCTTACCTACTGTTTTAGACTTAATCGGTTATTCTGAACCTTTCATTTCTATGGGAAGATCGTTGTTGGATAGCACCAGTTCAGGTAGGGCATTTCAATATTTTCAGGGCAACTACGGATATATTGAAAAGAACCGTTTCATCATGACCCAAGGCAATGCCATTTCCGGTTATTTTGATTTAAAGAATGACCCGGATGCGGCGCACAATTTATATGCTGAGAAAATGGAAGAAGCATCGATGCTCTTGAACAACATGCACCAGACGGTAGGTTCCTTTCAACAAAGATTACAGAAAAAGCAGTTGGTGTATTAGAACCAAATCCGACTTTAACATTCATTCTTTTTGTAGTGTATTGAATATCAAAGCTTTAAGGCGTCACAATTCTAATGACTGCAATAAGAATTGAGCATTTTTAGCAATCTAAAAATCTACCCATCATGATTCCTCCTAATGAATTTGGGTTAAACCCTGTCTATTGCGTTGCCCATTTCTGATTAAAGGCACGTTTAATGAAGAATTTGATGCGCACAAAATTATCTTTGTGGCATGCAGAAACCATCCTTGCCTAAAGGTACCAGAGATTTCCTTCCGGAAACCATGTTGCGCAGAAAGTACCTGTTGTCAACCATTGAAACCGTTTTTAGAAAATTTGGATTTTTACCCATTGAAACTCCTGCCCTTGAAAATTTGAGCACTTTAACAGGGAAATACGGAGAAGAAGGCGATAAACTTTTGTTCAAAGTGTTGAATTCAGGAGATTTCATAAGCGAAGTGCCTGAAACATCCCGACTGAATGGAACTGCCGGTGAGTTGTTGAAATGGATCAGTGATAAAGGTCTGCGGTACGATTTAACGGTTCCGCTCGCCCGTTTCGTGGTGCAACATCGGAACGATTTACAAATGCCCTTTAGAAGATATCAAATGCAACCGGTTTGGAGAGCTGACAAGCCACAAAAAGGACGTTACCGCGAGTTCTGGCAATGCGATGCAGATGTAATCGGAACAGATTCGTTGGTCAGCGAATGTGATTTACTCAAAATTTACGAAGAGGTCTTCGGAATTTTAAATCTGGACGTAAAAGTTCAGATCAATAACCGAAAAATATTAGAAGGCTTTTCAGAAGTAATGGGCGCCCAGGAAAAATTCAGGTTGCTAACCATCATTATTGATAAGCTCGACAAAATTGGACTGGACGGGGTTAAACAAGATCTCAAAGCCAACCAATTTGATGATCATCAAATCGCTATTCTCACTGCCATGTTGCAGTCCTTCGAGTTGACCGTTGAAAATCTGAACAAGCTAAAAATTTCCTTAAAAGACTCATCCATCGGATTAAAAGGCATTGCGGAAATGGAGAACTTGCTTGATTTGACCGCTGCCGCCGGATTAAACATCCCCTTAACTTTCAACGGTGCCTTGGCGCGT
>JBIIVF010000094.1:0-9824 GCA_044339595.1 Bacteroidia bacterium | reverse complement strand
GTAGGCCTGATTATTTACTTTATAAACGGGTGTTGTTTCTGAAAAAATGCCTGTTTGGCTGATGGGTTGGTCGACATAACGGGTCATAAAAAAAGCCCCGGCCAAGCCACCTAAAATTCCTAATGTCAGCGTTGCTAATCCTTTCTTCCACATATGCTTGTTGTTTTATTTTTCGACAATCAAAAAAAATACCAATCAGTGATGATCTGTCACCACGGCTTGCACAGCTATTTCTACAACGGGATTTTCAGGATCATTGGTATAAAAGGTGATGGCTTTGGTTTGTTTCCCTGATTTAAAAACGGTGTCAAACTCTACATTAAATGTGACGGATTCACCGGGTTTGATTTCATTTTTTAAATTTCCTAAAACGGTGCAACTGCAAACCGCGAAAGTCTTATGAATTTTCAAAGTGCTTTTGCCGGCATTGGTCATGGTAAAAGAAGCCGTTTTAATGGCACCGGTTTTAACCGTTCCAAAATCTACACTCTTTTTGTCAAATTCAATTTTAGGGGCCATCTTTCGATCACGTTTACTCAATTTTGAAAAATCGTCCTGTAGTGTAGCATACAGAAAAATCTCTTTAAAGAAATAGAATCGGTCGTCAGTTTTAATGTACAGGGTGTGGCTTAAATCACCCCAATCTTTTGTGGCTTCACCGTCGATCTCTGCATAGACCACCCCCGACATTCCGGGCGCGATTTGCAGGTTCTCTGGCCATAATTTTATATAAGGCGGAACATCTTTGAATCCGATAATGGAAAAGGTGTCAGTACCATCATTTACCAAAATGGCATACGTGGTGTCTTTTTGTGTTTTTAAAACTTTTCCAAAATCAAGCATGTTGTCGCTGATGCGCAGGTATCCGGTTTGTCCGGCCACAAACATTTGGTCTCCAAAGCGCAGACTGAATATTTTTCCTTTGATTTCCAGCACGCGTGCCACGTCGTCTTTAAAATTACCATACACAATCACGGTTTTAAAGGCTTCACCGGTCATCCCGGTCGGGTTGAAATTGGCTTTAATAAATCCTTTTCCACCCGGTTTTATGGGTTTTGATGACCATTCAGGGGTTGTGCAGCCGCAAGAGGCCTGGACATCATTGATGATAAAATCCTGATCACTTTTGTTGGTAAAAGTATAGGTGTGGCTGAGGGTTCCTTTGGCCTCGTCAATTTCACCAAAATTCCAGGTCGTTTCTTCAAATTCGATCAATTTAGAATCTATTTGGGCAAATGAACCCAAAAATGACATGGTCAGGATGGTGGTTATTAATTGCTTTAAATTCATATCTCTTTCGCACTCAAATATATTGCCAATATTGGATTGGTTGTATGCTATACAGACGAAACTGACCCTTTTTTGGTTGTATCGCAAAGACGTGCCCAACGATTATTTCGCTATTTTTGAAAAGTGAACGAATTTTTAGATCCTGATAAGGAAAAACTGAGCGGAAAAGATAAGGAAATCGAAAAAGTCTTGAGGCCTTCGGCTTTTGATGATTTTACCGGGCAGTTGCACATCATGGACAACCTCAAGGTCTTTGTGAAAGCGGCCAAACAACGTCGCGAAGCATTGGATCATGTCTTGTTGCATGGCCCTCCGGGATTGGGAAAAACGACGCTCTCCAATATTATCGCCAACGAACTAGAAGCCAATATCAAACTTACCTCCGGACCGGTTCTGGAGAAGCCCGGTGACTTGGCAGGGCTGTTAACCAATCTCGATGAAGGAGATGTTTTGTTCATCGATGAAATTCATCGTTTGAGTCCGGTGGTGGAAGAATATTTGTACTCGGCCATGGAAGATTACCGAATCGATATTATGATTGATACCGGTCCGAATGCCCGTTCGGTTCAAATTGGCATACAGCCGTTTACCTTAATTGGCGCTACCACGCGATCCGGATTGCTCACGTCACCTCTGAGAGCAAGATTTGGCATTACTTTCCGGCTCGAATATTACGATGCCAAAGTCTTGCAAAAAATTGTTCATCGTTCAGCAGAAATACTCCGTTCACCCATTGATGCAGATGCTGCATTCGAAATCGCGCGAAGAAGCAGAGGAACCCCTCGTATTGCCAATGCCTTGTTGCGAAGAACCCGCGATTTTGCCCAGATTAAGGGAGATGGAAAAATTGATCTGGAGATTGCCAAAATGGCCTTGAATGCACTCAATGTAGATGCAAGAGGTTTGGATGAAATGGATAACCGAATTCTGAGCACCATCATTGAAAAATTTAAAGGTGGACCGGTTGGATTAACCACCATTGCCACAGCAGTAGGGGAGGAAGCGGGTACCATCGAAGAGGTATATGAACCTTTTTTAATTCAGGAAGGGTACATTCAACGCACGGCAAGAGGAAGAGAAGCGACCGCCCTGGCTTATGAACATATCGGTAAAATACCTCCTTCCAGAATGCATACTTTGTTTTAACGGATGTCTAAAGCAGCCGAAAATACAGCGATTGTAAAAAGATTGGCTTCAGAATTCGGTTTTGCCTTTTGTGGTATATCGAAAGCAGAATTTCTGGATGAAGAGGCTCGAAATCTTGAAAAATGGCTCAAAGCAGGGAATCATGGTTCGATGGGTTACATGGAGAACCATTTCGATAAAAGGACCAATCCTTCTTTATTGGTGCCCGGCGCTCAATCGGTCATCAGTTTAATGTATAATTATTATCCCAAAGAAGATGCTCTTTCTAAAGGCACATCAAAAATATCCAGATATGCGTATGGAGAAGATTATCATCGGGTTATAAAAGATAAGCTGTTTGATCTGACCGCAGAAATTCGGAAGAACATTGGAGAAATTGAAGGGCGTGTGTTTGTCGACTCGGCGCCGGTGCTCGAAAGGGCTTGGGCCGCTAAATCAGGATTGGGATGGATTGGAAAAAATTCAATGCTCATTTCAAAGGCAGCCGGATCCTACTTTTTTCTCGCCGAAATTATATCAGACCTCGAATTGGTGCCTGACGGACCGATCAAGGATTATTGTGGCACCTGCACGGCCTGTATCGATGCTTGTCCTACGGATGCCATTATCCAAGATCGTGTGATCGACAGTAACCGTTGTATCAGTTATCTGACCATAGAATTGAGAGACGCCATTCCTGAAGCTTTTAAAAAAGATATGCAGAACTGGTTGTTCGGCTGTGATATCTGTCAGGAAGTGTGCCCATGGAACCGTTTTTCTAAACCACATGAGGAACCGCGATTTAAACCTACCGACTTTCCTGAAAACTGGACTGAAATCACCGAAGAAGTTTTTAAAAGCACTTTTGGAAAATCAGCTTTGAGCCGAACCGGGTATCAAGGAATACAACGAAATAAGAGATTTATTGAGGAATGAAAATTACCGCTCCTCTATTATAAGTGGAGGTAGCGCGATATTATCTTTTACGATAAAAACCGATTCGTATTGGGTCTCGAGCGCTTTCAGCAATGGCTGGGCATCAATTTCTCGATAAAAGTTTCCAACCCTGATTTTCCAGTATGGACGTTCGTATTTGCGATAAACCTGAGAAGCATATTCCGGAAAATCAGCACTGAATTGTTCTTTAACTTCTTCCGCCTTATACATATCACTTCCAAAGTAAATCTGAATGCGAAATCCGGGTATTTGTGCAGTATCGGTGGTTTCAATTCGTCTCTGAATTTCCTGCGATACAAAAGGATCTTCGATGATTTCAACTTTGCCCGATTGTGCGTAAAGCATTCCCGAACTTAGTACACAGAGCAATAACAGCAGTTTAGGCATCTTGTCCATGGCACTTTTTGAATTTCTTTCCGCTTCCACAAGGGCAAGGATCGTTCCTTCCTACTGTTTTTTCGGCATGAATGGGTGCTTTTTGAACTTCACGGGTGTCTTTACGGGGCATTCCATCGGCAACATCTTCTCTGCCTGCAGTTAGTTTAGGCTCCTGACGGCGACGGGGTTGCGCTGCTTGTACGGGTTGATCTCCATCTGATTGAATATGTCCTCTGAACAATAAAGAGAGCAATTCACTGTTCAGTTTAGAAATCATTTCCTTGAAAAGATTGAATGATTCCAGTTTATAAATCAGCAATGGATCCTTTTGTTCATAGCTGGCATTATTGGCCGCTTGTTTCAAATCGTCCAATTCTCGTAAGTGCTCTTTCCATTGATCATCAATCATGGCCAAAGCCACAAATCTTTCGAAACTATTAATGATTTCATCCCCATTGGTCTGAAGTGCCTTGTTAAGATTCACCATCACATTAATCCCTTTGGCACCGTCGGTAAACGGAACTACAATGTTTTCAACCTGCTCTCCTTTGTCAATTCTAATTCTTTTGAAAACATCGAGCGCAGTGGCTTTCAGCTGATTACACTTGTAGTTATAATGATCCAGGAATTCGTCAAACAGGCGTTGCGCCAAAGCATCGTTTTTTGAATTTAGAAATTCATTTTCAGGTATTTCTGATTCATAGGCCAAATGACGCAAACAATGCAACTGAAATCCTTCGTAATCATTGTTTTCTTTGAACTCAATCAACGTTTCATCGATCCAGTCATACAAGGCATTTGAAATATCCGCGCTCAAGCGATCCCCAAACAAGGCATTTCTACGTCGGGTGTAAATCACCACGCGTTGCTTGTTCATAACGTCGTCATACTCGAGCAGACGTTTTCTGATTCCAAAGTTGTTCTGTTCTACTTTCTTTTGAGAACGTTCGATGGTTCTGCTGATCAGCGAATGTTGGATCATATCGCCTTCTGTATGCCCCATTCGATCCATCACACTGGCTACCCGGTCTGAACCGAACAAACGCATTAAATCATCTTCGAGGGATACATAGAATTTCGATGATCCCGGATCTCCCTGACGACCGGCACGACCGCGTAACTGACGGTCTACACGTCGAGATTCATGTCGTTCGGTACCAATGATGGCCAAACCGCCATTGTCTTTTACTCCGGCACCCAGTTTAATATCCGTTCCTCTACCAGCCATGTTCGTGGCGATGGTCACCGCTCCTGCAGTACCTGCTTCGGCCACAATATCTGCTTCTCGCTGATGCTGTTTTGCATTCAGTACGTTGTGTTTAATCTTTCTCAATTGCAACATGCGACTGAGTGTTTCGGATACTTCCACCGAAGTAGTTCCCACCAATACCGGTCTTCCAAGATTTTGAAGTTTGAGAATCTCGTCAATAACGGCATTGTATTTTTCGCGTTTGGTTTTGTAAACCATGTCTTCATCATCATTTCTGACAATCGGACGATTGGTTGGAATGACCACTACATCGAGTTTGTAGATTTCCCAGAATTCTCCGGCTTCCGTTTCCGCTGTGCCAGTCATACCTGATAACTTGTGGTACATACGGAAAAAATTCTGAAGGGTAATGGTGGCAAAAGTTTGTGTAGCGGCTTCTACCTTCACATTTTCCTTCGCTTCTATGGCTTGATGCAATCCGTCTGAATAGCGTCTGCCATCCATCACACGACCAGTTTGCTCATCAACAATTTTAATTTTATTGTCTTGGATGATGTATTCGATGTCTCTCTCGAACATGGTGTAAGCCTTCAGCAATTGATTAACTGAATGGATACGCTCTGATTTGGTTGAGAAATCGCGCATCAGTTCTTCTTTGCGATTTTTCTTCTCTTCTTCGCTCAACTGAAGTTTTTCGAGTACTGCGATTTCAGATCCTACATCGGGCATGATAAAGAAGTTCTTTTCTTCTCCTGCCTTGGTAATTAGTTCAATGCCTTTTTCAGTCAGTTCAACTTGATTGATTTTCTCATCGATGGTGAAATACAATTCGGCATCCACTTTATGCATTTCCTTCTGTTGATCCTGCAAGTAGTAGTTCTCTGTCTTTTGCAACAAGGCTCTCATGCCTGATTCTCCCAGAAACTTGATCAAAGCACTGTTCTTAGGCAATCCGCGGTGGGCTCTCAACAGCATCATGCCCGCTTCTTTGTCTTTGCCTTCTGCTACCAACTTTTTAGCATCGGTCAGCGCGGTGTTGGTGTATTTTTTTTGCGCATCCACCAATTTCTCGATTCTCGGTTTGAGATCGTAAAATTCATGTTGATCTCCTTTTGGAATGGGACCTGAAATGATCAATGGGGTTCTGGCATCGTCAATTAAAACGCTGTCCACCTCATCCACCATGGCATAATGCAATTTTCCCTGAACCAGTTCGTCCGGTGAATGTGCCATATTGTCACGGAGATAGTCAAAGCCGAACTCATTGTTGGTGCCGTAAACAATATCTGCCTGGTATGCTTTTTTTCTCTCTTCGCTGTGGGGTCTGTGGTATTCGATACAATCTACCTTCAAACCATGGAATTGAAAGAGAGGGGCATTCCATTCACTGTCACGTCGGGCGAGGTAGTCGTTCACCGTTACGATATGAACGCCTCTACCACCGAGTGCATTCAAATAAGCCGGAAGGGTAGAAACCAGCGTTTTACCTTCTCCCGTGGCCATTTCAGAAATTTTTCCTTGATGTAAAACGATCCCCCCAATGAGCTGCACATCGTAATGCACCATGTTCCAGGTGATGATGTTGCCTGCTGCATTCCAGGTGTTGTGATAATATACGCTTCCGCCGTTTATCTCGATATGCGGATGTTTTACGGCGAGTTCTCGGTCGTAATCGTTGGCAGATGCTTCTACTTTAGATTGAATAGAAAATCTTCGCGCTGTTTCTTTCACTACCGCAAATGCTTCCGGAAGAATCTGATCCAGCACTTCTTCCAGTTCTGTATCTCTCTTCTTTTCAAGGCCATCGATTTGACCAAAGATCTCTTCTTTTTCGTCGATGGCTTCGTGAGATAATTCAGAAACGCGCTGCTTTAATTCCGAAATCTCATGATCTGTTTCATTCAAATATTCAGCTATGCGTGCCTTAAAATCGGCAGTTTTTGTACGTAAATCGTCATTGCTGATGTGGGCATAACTTTCGAAATGACGGTTGATTTGCTCAACAATTGGCGTGAGTGCTTTGGTATCTTTATCAGATTTATTCCCGAGTAATCCGGATATTCCTTTTAAAAGCGATTTAAACATGTAGATTAGGTTAAAATTGGCTCCAAATTTATGATTAAAAAGGTGGATCGCTAATGATCCAATGACATTTTGGTGTTGCCAACAACCATGCCATGACTTTTATCAAAAAAAAATGTCGGGCGAACCCGACATTCTGACATTTTAAACCCAACTAACCGCTATCATTTTTGTTTCTAATAATCTAACGTAGCGCGTAGTTTGGGTTAAAGAATTATTTTCTTCGTTTGAAGCTTCTTCTTCCTTCGCCTGAACCGGCGTTGCTGTCGTTTCTTTTTCTAAAACCACCGCGATCGGATGATTCACGACGTTCATAACCACCGCGACTTTCGCCGGAAGCGCCTTCTGCTTTTTCAACAGCTACCGGTATTCCATCAACTTTGGCATTTTTGAAAGCCTGCAAAATCTCCGCTTCATATTTTTCACCTACTTCAAAGAAGGTTACTTTTCCTTTTACTTCAATTCTGCCAATAGGCATATCTCTGTGTCCAACCTTTTCGTTGATGATGCCCATCATGCGGGCTGCATTGATGTTGTTATAACTACCGATGTTCAAGGCAAAGCGACTGAAATTTCCTTCGAATCTTCTGCCCGGACGATCACCGCGTTCTCCTCGGTCACCGCGTTCTCCGCGACTTCTACCTTCACCGCCACGATCAGGCTCTTGCTGAACATTCAAATCACGGGCATTTTTGTAGTAAGCCAAAAAGCGATTGAATTCAACAGAAATAAATCTCTTCAGAATTTCATCATGCGACATAGAACTGAAGCGTTCAACAATGGCCGGCAAGAAGTTGGCCATTTCTTTTTCATTTACCTCTATCTGTTCAACTTTTTCAATGAGTTTCCAAAGCTGAACTTCACAAATATCACGGCCATCCGGCACCGATTTGCGTTCAAACTTCTGATTCACCATTCTTTCCAAGTCTTTCAGTTTTCTGTTTTCTCTTGAATGGAGGATAGAAATTGAGATACCGCTTTTACCGGCTCTTCCGGTTCTGCCACTTCGGTGAATATATACCTCGAGTTCATCCGGCAAGTCGTAGTTAATTACGTGGGTAATGTCGTTTACATCAATTCCCCTTGCAGCAACGTCTGTTGCTACGAGCATTTGTAATTGACGACTTCTGAAACGGCCCATGACATGATCTCGCTGCGCTTGAGACAAATCGCCGTACAACGCATCTGCATTGTAGCCATCTGCCATCAGTTTGTCGGCCACTTCTTTGGTTTCGCGACGGGTGCGACAAAATACTATTCCGTAAATTTCGGGATTCATATCTGCAATTCTCTTCAAAACTTCGTAACGATACTTGGCTTGCACCATGTAGTACTCATGTTGAACTGTTTTTGCACCGGTATTTCTTTCTCCCATTTCCATGGTTTCGGGATCATGCATGTACTTTTTAGCAATGCGGGCAATCGCCGGTGGCATGGTAGCCGAAAAAAGAAGGGTTTGTTTTTCTTTGGGTGTTTCTGATAAAATGCTGTCGAGGTCTTCTTGAAATCCCATGTTCAGCATTTCATCGGCCTCATCCAATACGAGCCATTTGATTTGATTGATGTTGAGCGCACCGCGTTCTATCAGGTCGAGCATCCTTCCCGGAGTTCCCACAACCATGTGGCAGCCTTGTCTGATGTCTTTAATTTGATTGGTGATGCTGGCTCCACCATATACTGCAACGACTTTAAAGCCGGGAACGTACTTAGTGAATTTTTCAACGTCTTTGGTAATTTGAATACAAAGTTCGCGGGTTGGACAAAGTACCAACGATTGAATTTTTTTAGTGGCAAGGTCGGTAAGTTCGATCACCGGTAAGCTGAAAGCAGCTGTTTTTCCGGTTCCGGTTTGTGCCAATGCGACTAAATCCCCTTCTTCTCTCAAAATAGTTGGAATGGCTTTCGCCTGAATAGGGGTAGGAGTTTGGAAGCCTAAATCTTCCAGGGCTCTCAGAATTTCGCTTCCGAGCCCGAGTTCATGAAATGTTTGCATAAAATTGGATTATTGCCTGCAGAGATGTGTTTTTTAATATAATACTAGTTGCGTTTGCCATAAAAGCACCCTAACGCATAGCCAATGACGTTACAGGCACCGTCTTTATTTGCCGCAAAGGTAATAAATATTTTTTAAATTATCAATCTATCTTTCAGATAAATTAATATGTTGGAAAATTGGATGAATTATCCATGTTTCCGACAGACGAACCTAATTCCTGGCATAAAAAAAACCGCACAAGGCGGTTTTAGTGTTCTAAAATGAATTGAAATTATTCGGTATCCTTCATGGTAATCAAGGTAGCGAAATTATCTCCGCCTTGATTAGAACGGAAGGTGATTTGATTGGTGCCCACCGTAACAAACACATTTTTGTATTTGCCATTGGCATAATCTACAATACTCATGGTATCGCCATTGTTTAACCACGCCCAGGTACCATCCAGGGATTTGTTGATGCGGTAAATGCCTCCGGACTTATATTCGATGTTCACGCCTCCGGAAGAAATGGTTGGATACCAGATTTTGTCAATTAATTTTTTCTTGTCGGCATCCGTCAGTTTACCTGTAGAAGTGTTGGTAGTTTCTTCTTTGTCTTTACATCCTGTGAATCCTAGAAAAACGAGGCCAAGCCCCAAAATGATGACTCTTTTTAACATAGTTTTATGGTTTGATGGTTTATGGTCCGAAAATAGAGAAAAGATTGTAATGGCAAAATCTTCGATGAATTTGTCTGCTCGGCAATCGATAAATTCGTTTTTCGCTTTTCTTAATTTTTAATTCGTCT